>RFHC01000028.1 GCA_003696505.1 Deltaproteobacteria bacterium | reverse complement strand
TCACAACACGGGCAAGTCGCTTTCCCCGAGGGAAATCGTTCTGAAGACGAAAGCGGCCATGACGGAGGGAATCTACACCTCCCTCGTCCCGTCGGCGAAGGCGGTGGACAAAAAGACGGGGAAACCGGTGACGAAACCTTACGTGGGAGAAGTAATTTCAACGGAAGAACTCTGGGCATGCACCACGTGCCGCGCCTGTATGGAAGTTTGCCCCGTCGCAATCGAGCACATAGACATGATTGTCGACATGAGGCGAGGTCTCGTCTTCGAGAGCAAGGTCCCCGACTCAGCGAGGACGGCTCTGATGAAGATGATGAACACGGGGAATCCATGGGGGCTTCCCCAGGACGACCGGATCGAGTGGATGAAAGGGCTGGACGTTCCCGTTGCGGCAGAGAAGAAGAAGTTCGAGTACCTCTACTGGGTGGGGTGCGCCGGAGCCTACGACATGAGGAATCAGAAAGTCACGAAGGCCATCATCTCCATCCTGAACAGGGCCGGCGTCGACTACGCCGTCCTCGGCCTCGAGGAGATGTGCTGCGGCGAGTCCGCCCGCAGGCTGGGTGAAGAAGGCCTCTTCCAGCTCGGCATGATAGAGATGAACAGGGAAACATTTGCGAACTACGAAGTAAAGAAGGTCATCACCCAGTGCCCCCACTGCTTCAACACGTTTAAGAACGAGTATCCCCAGTTCGGCGTCGAGTTCGAGGAGGTCATTCACCACTCCGTCTTCATCTCTTCCCTGATAAGGGAAGGAAAGATTAAACCGGAGAAGGTCATAAACGGCATCTATTCGTTCCACGACTCCTGCTACCTGGGCCGGCACAACGATATCTACGACGAGCCGAGGAGCGTCCTGGAAAGCATTCCCGGACTCACGCTGAACGAGATGGAAAAGAGGAGGAACAACTCCTTCTGCTGCGGCGCCGGCGGAGGTCTGATGTGGATGGAGGAAGAGGGAGAGAGGATAAATCAGAACAGACTGGGACAGGCAGTGGAGACGGGAGCCGGCGGGCTCATCTCCGCATGCCCTTACTGCCTCATCATGTTCGACGACGCGGCAAAAGCGAAGAGCATAGAGGAGGAATTCGCGACGAAAGACATCGCCGAAATCGTTGCCGAATCTCTCTCCTGAATAAGAAAAGGGAGCAGATAAAAAAAGGGAGGGGATAACCCCTCCCTTTTTTTCCTTCATCGTTTTCGTCTTCGGGTCACTTCCTGACGAGAATCTCCTTGGCGATGACGAGCCTCTGAATCTGGTTCGTGCCCTCGTAAATCTGGAATATTTTCGCGTCCCTCATCAGTTTCTCCACCGGATAGTCTTTCATGTACCCGTATCCGCCGAAAATCTGGACGGCATCGGTGGTGATTTTCATGACGAGGTCTCCCGCGTAAGCCTTTGCGATGGATGCTTCCACGGTATTCCTCATCCCCTGGTCCGCCATCCACGCAGCCTTCCAGGTGATGAGCCGGGCAGTCTCGATTCCGATGAGCATGTCTGCGAGCATGAAGTTGATCGCCTGGTTCATCGCGATGGGCGTCCCGAACTGAACCCTCTCCTTCGAGTACTCGAGGGCATACTCGTAAGCAGCCCGCGCCACTCCCACGGCAGAAGCTGCCACGCTCGGTCTCGTCCTGTCGAGGGTCATCATTGCGATTTTGAATCCGTCCCCCTCATTCCAGAGGAGGTTCTCGGCGGGAACCTTCACGTCCTCGAAAATCACATCTGCCGTGTCGGATGCCCTCTGCCCGAGCTTGTCCTCCTTCTTGCCCGCTGAAACTCCCTCCAGGTCGCGGGGAACGACGAAGCAGGAAATCCCCCTGTGTCCGAGCGACTTGTCGGTCATTGCGAAGACAGTGTACTGGCTCGCGTAAGAACCGTTCGTGATGAAACACTTTCTCCCGTTCAGGATGTAGTAATCTCCCTCCCTCTTCGCCGTCGTCTTGATGGCGCTGGCATCAGAACCGGCGCCGGGTTCCGTCAGGCAGAAAGAAGCAAACTTGAGCTCCTCAGCGAAGGGCTGGACGAATTTCTTTTTCTGCTCATCCGTCCCCGCGATGAGAATGGGCGTCAGTGCGAGTCCGGTGGCTGCCATGGAGGTGGAGATTCCCGAGCACCCCCAGGCCAGTTCTTCAGAGATGATGCAGGTGTCCAGACTCCCCAACCCGAGTCCGCCGTACTCCTCGGGGATAAACTCCGTCATGAGGCCCAGTTCAAAGGCCTTCTGGAAAACCTCCATGGGCATTTTCCCTTCCCTGTCGCACTCGGCCGCGACGGGACGAATCTCGTTGAGGGCGAACTTGTGCGCCATATCCCTCAACTGCTTCTGCTCATCGGTGAGTTCAAAATTGATCATAGCCTCCCTCCTTTATGAATTGTTTCTCTTCCACTGCCCTCTCGCGCACCTTCATCCCGTCGACGAGGATGGAATAAACCTGCCTCGCCGACTCCTCCAGATCGTACTTCCTCTTCTTCGAAAGGACCCACGCGAGAGATATCTCGTCGAGGGCTCCAAAGACGATTCTCCTGGCAATCGTCGGATTTATCTCTTCTTTGAAAACTCCCTTCCTCTTCCCTTCCTCTATAATCTCCGCGAGGAGATCGAGGTACTCGAGGAACTTCACGGGAACGTATTCCTTCATGAACTTGTTGGACTGGCGAAGTTCCACCTGGAGCATTTCGGCGAGAGCCCTGTTCCGCTGGAGGAGGAAGAGGTGGTTCTCGATGAAAATCCTCATCTTCTCTTCCGGGCTCTCCACACCCTCGAGTTTCTCCCTGAGAATCCTTATAAGCTCGTCGATCTTCTCCTCGAAAATTGATATAAGAAGGTCATCCTTGTTCTTGAAGTAGAGGTAAATCGTCCCGTCAGCCACGCCAGCTTCTTTGGCAATCTCCGAGACCCGGGATTTGTAGAAGCCTTTCCGGGAGAAGACTCTCAGTGCCGCCTGGAGAATCCTCTCTCTTTTCTCTTCGTCTCTTCTCCGTCCACGCACCATGTCGCACCTCAATGAATGAATAATCATTCATTAAATTATCAGGAAAAAAGGCTTCCGTCAAGCAACAACTGGAAGCCTTTCACTTCACTCATTGAACCCGAGACGCCGGGAAAGCTCCGAGGCCTTCTCCATCACGTGCCGGGCAAGTTCCTTCTCTATCCTCTCCCTGGTCATTCTCGAGGCGGGGCCGGAAACGGAGAGAGCACCCACGATTCGTCCCGTGTAGTCCCTCACAGGTGCCCCCACGCAGCAGACGCCGACCTCGAATTCTTCCAGGTCCGTCGTGTAACCCCTCTCGCGGGAACGGGCAAGCTCTGCCATAAGGTCCTTGATGTTATCGATGGTATTGGGTGTCAGTTTTTTCAGCTCGGAAGGGAGTTTCTTCTTCAGTTCCTCTTCCGAATCGAACATGATGAGAGCCTTTCCCGCGGCAGTGGCGTAGACGGGGAGGTGGAGGCCAACGCGCGAAACGACCCTCACCGTTGCCCTCGTCTCCACAGAGTCGAGGTATATGACGTCGCTGTTTCTCAGGATGGAGATGTAGGCGGTTTCCCCGCACTTCTCACACAGGTCCTCGAGAATCCCCTTCGCCTGCTTGAGAAGCCCCATCTGTTTGATGTAGGTCTGACCCAGTTCAAGGCACTTGATGCCCAGCCTGTAATTCTCCGTCTGCTTGTTCTGTTCGATGTATCCCCGGGATTCGAGGGTAGCGAGGATTCGGAACACGTTGTTTTTATGGAGTTTTAGCTTCTTGGAGAGTTCCGTCACCCCCAGCTCGTCCGCACCACCCTTGAACTCTTCGAGAACATCGAGAGCGTGGGCTACCGATTGAATGATGTAATTGGACTTATCCCTCTTGGCCGCCATGAAAAAACCCCTCCCTTTTGAGTGAAACACCAATATTTATACTCATTCTGATGGAAAAAGTCAAACGATTTTATAACTATTTTTTATTCTTTTAACTTGCGCACACGGAGAGGATTGTGGCTGATAAATGCTTATAAGTAGGGGATTTTACAGGGTTTTCCCGTTTATCACGACCCTTTTTTCACTTTCTCCCAGTCAGCGAGAAACCGTTCTATCCCTCTGTCAGTCAAAGGGTGTTTTAATAACTTATCAATCGTCGAGAAGGGAACGGTTGCGATGTCAGCCCCGGCCAGAGCAGCTTCAAGCACGTGGAGGGGATGCCGAATCGACGCAGCGATGATTTCCGACTCAATGCCGTAGTTCACGAATATCTGGACAATCTGTTCGATTACCTCCATTCCCCTGTGAGATATGTCGTCGAGACGGCCGATGAAGGGGCTCACGTACCTCGCGCCTGCCTTGGCTGCCAGGAGAGCCTGAACGGGATTGAATATGAGAGTCATGTTGACGGCTATTCCCTCGGAGGCGAGAATTTTCGTCGCCTTCAATCCCTCAGCCGTCATGGGAATTTTGATGACGGCGTTTTCCCCGTACCTGACAAGGTCCCTCGCCTCTCGCACCATCCCCTCTGCGTCCTCGCTCACCACCTCGAGGGAAATCGGACCGTCCACGATATCGAAAATCTCCGATATTATCTCCTCGAAGGGGCGGCCCTCCTTCGAGATGAGCGTCGGGTTCGTCGTGACCCCGTCAAGAACACCCAGGTCATTTGCCTTTCTTATTTCCTCGACGTTTGCCGTGTCGATGAAGAGCTTCATATCGTCCTCCTGTTAATCCTTTTTCGTCTCCCCTTTGTGAGATTCACCGGCGGGCATCTCCGTTGTCATCTTTTTCAGCGCTTCCACCCTCTGAGCGAGATTGTCCCGTCCGGGGAAAGAAGGCACGTTCTCGAGCAACTCCTCCCACGCGCTCAAAGCCCCTTGAAGGTCGTTCTTGTCGTGGAGGAGGGTGAGCCCCAGGTTGTAGCGGGACTGGTAGTGGTCTCGTTTCAGCCTGATGGCGGCGCGGAATGCCTCTATCGCCTCGTCTGCCCGCCCCAGACGCCTCAGACAGATTCCCATATCCGTCAGGACGTTCGGGTCATTCGGGTCGAGCCTGAGCGCCTCCCTGTATGCCTTTACCGCTTCTGCATTCTGATTCGCGTCAAAGTAAAGGTTCCCCAGCATCACCCAGGCCTTCCTGTTATTCCGGTCTTTCGACACGATTTTCTTCAGAGACTCAATCTTCTGATACGCCTCCAGGTCTATGGACCCTCCTCCCGAAGGGTAGGAGGTGTATTCTTTTTCCTTTTTCCCGCAGGAAAGCGAGACGAGGACGAAGAGGCAGAGGACGATGGGAACTATCATCCTTCTCACAACCGCACCACCCTTTCCCCCGAAGGGAGGAGACGGATGAGGTCTGCAGCTCTTTCCCCTTTCCCCGTCAGGTCCATCTCCGGGGCTATTTCCTGAATCGGCGCAAGCATGAACAACCTCTCCTTCAGGCGGGGATGGGGAATCTGGAGATGACCAGACTTCACCATCACCGTTCCCGCAGCAATGTCCACATCGAGGGGCCTGGGGAGGTAGGAGGAAGAGAAAAGCCTCCCCGCCTCCTTCTCAATCTCCTTGATGGCGTAAAGAATTTCTTCCGGCTCGTTCCCCGTTTCGGCGAGCACGCCGTGATTCACGAACCAGGGGAGCCCCTCTCTTCCCACCGGCTCGGTCACGTAGAAAGACGACCGCGCCACGATGCGGGAGAAACGGGAGAGCGACCGCACCCCCTCTTCAATTGCGCTCACAGGGGTGACGGAGTTCGATCCGAAAATGAAAACCATTCTCTCCACGTCACACCTTCAGCTCTCTCATCCTCCTGGCGGCTTCTCTGAGCCTCTTCTCCGGGACAGTGAGGGAGAACCTGACGTACCCTTCACCCGACTGCCCGAATCCGACGCCGGGCGTGCAGACGACGCCCGCCTTTTCGAGGACGGCGCCGGCAAACTCGGAAGACGTCATGCCCTCCGGGACCGGCATCCACACGTAGAACGATGCCGTTGGGAGGAAGGGGGAAAATCCCGCTTCCTGGAGGCTCTTGACCATGATGTCCCTTCTCTTCCTGTATATTTCCCTCAATTTCTCAACCGAGCCGTCTCCCTTCTTCAGGGCGACAATGGACGCATTCTGAATTGCCGTGAAGGCGCCCGAGTCGACGTTGGTCTTAATCTTGCCGAGTCCTCCCACCAGGTCCGCGTTTCCGCAGGCGAACCCGATTCTCCACCCCGTCATGTTGTACGTCTTCGAGAGAGAGTGAAACTCTATCCCCACCTTCTTCGCTCCGGGGACCTGGAGGAAGCTGGGGGGTGGAGGACCTTCATAATATATCTCCGTGTACGCAGCGTCGTGGACGACGATGATGTCGTAGGCCCGTGCAAAGTCGACGACGTCCCGGAAAAACTTCTTCGTCGCCACCGCAGAGGTGGGATTGTTCGGGTAGTTGAGAAACATCACCTTCGCCTTTTTCCTCACCCTTTCCGGAATCTTCGAGAGGTCCGGCAGGAAGCCGTTCTTTTCCAGAAGAGGCATCCTGTGAACTTTCCCGCCGGCGAATTTCGTGCCTATCTCGTAAACCGGATATGCAGGGTCGGGAACGAGCGCCACGTCTCCCGGGTCAATGAATGCCAGAGGAAAGTGAGCGATACCTTCCTTCGAGCCGATGAGGGCTATGACCTCAGTTTGAGGTTTCAATGAAACCCTGAACCTTTTTTTGTACCACTCAGCAACGGCGGTCCTGAAAGCGAGGGTCCCGGTGTACGAGGGGTAGCGGTGGTTTTCCGCCTTTTTTATCTCCTTTGCCATCGCTGATACGATGAACGAAGGTGTGGGAAGGTCCGGGTCACCCACGCCCAGGTCGATGACGTCTACGCCCCTCTTCATGACGATTTCCTTCTTCCTGTCCAGTTCCGCAAACAAATACGGGGGAAGAGTCCGCACTCTTTCCGCAAGTTTCGTCACCTTTCTCCCTCCTCGAAATTATTCGGATTCGACGGTGTCCCTGAAGTGTATCACGTTATTGACGAGGGACCCTATTCCCTCAATTTCCACTTCTACCACGTCCCCCGGCTTGAGAGGTCCGATGCCCGGAGGAGTCCCCGTGGCAATCAGGTCCCCCGGATTGAGGGTCATGATACTGCTGATGAAACTGACAAGGGTGTAAACGTCGAAAATCATCTTCTTCGTCGTTCCGTCCTGCTTCACCTGACCGTTCACCCTCGCCCTCACCTTCAGGTCATCAGGCTCAAGGTCCGTTTCGATGAATGGCCCAAAGGGAGCAAAGGTATCGAACCCCTTTGCACGGGCGTAGAGACCGTCTTTCGCCTGGAGGTCCCGCGCCGTCACGTCGTTGAAGCAGGTATAACCGAGGATGTACTTCTTCGCATCCTCTTCCGAAACGTCCTTTGCCTTCTTCCCGATGACGATAGCCAGTTCCGCTTCATAATCAACACGCCCGGACATCCGGGGAAGGACGATGCTGTCGCCGTGACCGATAATGGCCGACGTGGGCTTGAGGAAAATGAGGGGTTCGTCGGGGATTTTCTTTCCCATCTCCTTCGCGTGGTCCCTGTAGTTGAGTCCCACCCCGACGATCTTCGTCGGTTCAACGGGGGGAAGGATTTTCACGTCGTCAAGTTTGTGAACTGCATCGGCTACCGTTATCTTTCCGAAGGGGGGACCCGTTATCTCGCGAATCTCTCCCCTCTCTTCGTCGTAAATTCCGTATCTCACGTTTCCGAACTTCTCGAACCGCGCGAGTTTCATCTCTCCACCTCC
>RFHC01000027.1 GCA_003696505.1 Deltaproteobacteria bacterium | reverse complement strand
TCTACAATCACCACCAGCGTGGGGGGATTGGCGAGGAGGCGGGCCGAGGAAACAAGATAAGGGAAAGCCTCCGGAGCTCTGTTCAGAAGACTCGAAAGTCCTTCGATGATCCCCTCTCCCACCCTCCTCCAGGAATCATCTCCCGTCAGGAAGAAGAGCCTGGCGCATACGTCGACGGCTACCGAGGTCCCAGATGGATAGGCCCCGTCCTGAGGTTGGGAAGGCCGGAAGAGGAGGCGTTCCTCTCCCTCTTCCGCGTCGAAAAACCTTTTCCTCTCCCCATCCCAGAAAAGGTCGACCATCGCCCCCGCCACTTCGGCAGCCTTTACGAGCCAGGGAAACTCACCCGTGGCACGGTGAAGTTCAATCAAACCCCGGGTGAAATAAGCGTAGTCCTCGGATACTGCCCTCCCTTTCGCCTCTCCGCCCGCCCACCTCCGATAGAGCTTCCCGCCTCCCCGGCGGAGATTATCGAGGACAAAACGGGCTGTTTCTCTCGCCATTTCGACCCACTCACTCCGCCCGAAGACCCTCCCGGCGTAGGCCAGAGCCCAGATCGAGTAGCCGTTCCAGGCCGTCACCACCTTGTCGTCCCGGGCAGGACGTATCCTTCTCTCCCGTGCGTTCAGGAGGATGTGCTTCGCCCTTTCCGGAACATCTCCTCCCTCGCCTTTCAGATAGAGGAGGTTTAACCCTTCCCATCCCTCTCCTTTTCCCGAAACGTTTCCCTCCTCCGTCACCCCGAAGACACGGGCAACTCTCTCTCCCTCCACGTCTCCCAGAAGGGAGATGATCTCTTCCTTCTTCCAGAGGTAATACTTCCCCTCCACCCCCTCTGAGTCTGCGTCGAGGGCAGAGGCCAGCCCTCCTCCATCGAGAGCGAGTTCCCGTTTCAGGAACGATACTATTCCCTCCGCAACGCGGCGAAAGTCATCCCGCCCCGTCAGAGCGAAGGCCCGGGTGTAAGCGATGAGAAGGCCCGCCTGGTCGTAGAGCATTTTCTCGAAGTGGGGGACGAGCCAGTAGCGGTCGGTAGAATAGCGGTGAAATCCTCCGCCGAGATGGTCGTGAATTCCCCCACGTGCCAACCTCTCCAGAGTGACCAGAGCCATTTCCCTCTCTTTTTCGGGAATTTCCGGACCGAGCAGAAAGAAGAAATTCTGCGGTGAGGGGAACTTGGGTTCCGGACCGAAGCCTCCCCACCTCTCGTCGAACCTCTCCCTGAGCGAGGAAAGGATTCCCTCCTTAAGAGAATTCACGTCGACCTTCCCCGCCCCCTTCCCAGGCTCTCTCGAGAAAGACTCCTCAACCTGGCGTGCCACTTCCCGAATTCGCTCAGGCGTTTTCTCCCAGACCCGGGCAATCTCCGTCAGGAGGTCCACGATGCCGGGGAGGCCGTATCTCGGTTCCCGGGGGATGTAGGTGGCGGCGAAAAAGGGAACGCCATCGGGCGTCATGATGACGGTGAGGGGCCACCCTCCCCTCCCCGTCATCGCGATGGCAACGCTCATGTAGACCTCGTCGACCTGGGGATGCTCTTCCCGGTCAACCTTGATGGAAACGAAGTGTTCGTTCAGGACCCTGGCCACGACGGGGTCCTGGAAACTCTCCCTCTCCATGACGTGGCACCAGTGACAGGTGGAGTAACCGATGGAGAGGAATATGAGCTTCCCCTCCCGCTTCGCCACCTCGAAGGGCTCCTCTCCCCAGGGATACCAGTCAACAGGGTTGTCTGCGTGCTGGAGGAGGTAGGGACTTTTCTCCCGGATGAGACGGTTCTTCTTTTTCCCACTGCCACCCACTCTCGCCTCCAGGAGGAAGGGCAAAAAGACGACGGAGAGAACGAGAAACCACGCTGTCGCCTTTCGCGTCATAGTATCCTCTCCCGTGAGATGTTCCCCCACCGGGAGGGGTTTCCAGATATTTCCGGTTATTGACCTGATGCGGATTTACAGGAAAAAGAGAGAAAAGCGCTTAAAAAGGGAAGCGTCCCAGTCCCCTCGCCCGCTCAGATGAGTTTCTTTAATCCCCGCAGTGAGGGGTTCTGTGGAAAAGACTTCCCAGGGCAAACTGAACAGCCCGGCACTCTTCCGGGTCGTTCAGATGACGGAGGAGGAGGGAGGGAATCTTCGTCTGAAACGCTTCCCTCTCGAGTTCAGGGTTATTCCCGATTTCGTAAATGCCCGTCAAGTCCACGACAGGCTCGAGACGCGGGTCCCTCGCTCCTGCGGGTATGCGGGAGAGAGTCTCCTCAATCCAGGGAAGGTCTTCCACACCGGGAGTCGGGAGGGAGCCTCCGGCACCGGAGAGGCTCGCCTTTTTCCTTTCTCCCATCCCCCTTAAAAATCGCCACACCTTCCGGAGGCGCCCGGGGTCATCCCACAATTCCTGAATCAAGCGCCGAATCCCTTCGTAACCCCATCGCCCGGAGAGGTTGAGAATCTCCCCCTCTCCCGTTCCCTCCTGGAGAGACTCCTTCACGAGATTCCAGACCTCTTCTTTCCGCTCCTCCGGTATCTCCTGGACCAAACCGATGAGCCACAACCGCTTTTTAAGGCCCGTCTTCCGGTCACCCAGGGCCCGGTTTACGAGCCACGGGTCGAGCTCCTCGCGGGGAACGAGGTTTAAAATCTGAGATAGCGGTGATGGATTTTCCTCGGCCCTGGCAATAGCCTCTATCCATTTTACGAAGTTGCCGAAATTCCCGCCCGGCACTTCTGCCCACGAATTGAGAGGAAGTTCCCCGAGTTTTTTAAGGAGCGCACGGGAAACGGCGGGTGACGCAGGAGGACCTTCCGCGAGAGCCTTCCTCCAGCGAGCCGGTCCTTCCTTCCCCAAAACGACTGCCAGAAGGCGGTCAACCGAGCCCGGGTCCTTTCTGAGCGCGTTCAGATACGCTTCTTCGAGTTTCCCCTCCACGTTCGAATCGGAATCTCCCATCTCCATCCTCTTTTTCAGCGCATCTACGAGGCCGGGATTCCACGCTTCCGCTGTGGAAAGCGCCATCGCCGCCGCGTCCCGGACGTAAACACCGGGATCTTTTGTCGCTTCGATGAGAGCCTTAACGGCGTCCTCTTCCCGGGCGGAAACGGAGACGAAATAGCCGGCAGCCGCCCTGCGCACCTCTTCGTCTGTGTCTCTCAGAAGGTTTCGGATTTCCCCCTCCACCTCGCGTCTCCACGGAGCCAGTTTCGCTCTCCCCAGCACATTTACCGCGAGGATGCGGGCCTTTCTCTCTGAATCTTTTTTCGCGATGGAGAGAAGGAGAAATGCCTCGTCCTTCGGGATTTGAAGAGCCATGCCGCTTAACTCTTCCAGCACCCGCAACTTTTCCCCACCCGGCTTTTTCAGGAGAGCGGCTACTTCAGCCCACGCGGCTTTCTCCCCTGACGAGAGGAGAGCCCGCCGAGCCTCTCTGCGCACGAGGATGTCTTCGTCGCTGAGAGCGTCCTTCAACGCTCTTCTCAAACGTTCCCTCAGGCCGGGCGACCGGGAAACATTCTCCACGAGAGATTTCGCCATCTCCAGGTCTCCCAGTCCTCCATCCAGACCTTCCTCTGGAGCCACGACGAGTCCGAGAATTCCTGCAGCCGCCCTCCTCACTTTCGAATCGGGCACTTTCAACCCTTCCACCACCAGGTCCCACCTCCCTGCCCGCGCAAGGAGTTTGACGACCCACCAGGAGGGTTTCTCTCTGAATTCTCTCTCCAGCTCCGGAACGAGCTTCTCTGCCCCTTCCCAGACCTGGCTCCACCTGTCCCACTCGCACGGCAGGGTCCGTAAGTTTTCCTTCTCCGCCCTGACCATCTGGAAAAGAAGGCTGAGCCCGGAAGGTCCGCCGCGCGCCAGGAGGAAAACGGCGGGGACGCACGCCTCGGGGGAGACTGCCAGTTTCTCCAGGGCAGCGACGAGGGAAGGCGAGACCTGAGGGAGAGGCTCCCCTCTCTTCACCCAATCGCCCACAAGCCGGAGAACCTCGTTCTGGACGGAGGGGTCCAGCACCATTTCCACGATGAGCCGCTTCTGCCTCTCCGTGAGGGAACGCTCCCTGAGCAACTGGAGGGCTCTCATTCTTTCCCGGGACCGGGAAGGGTCGCGGGCAAGGGCGAGAAGGCTCTCCGTCCCACCCCGGGTCGGGTCAAGAGCGAGTATATCCGGTAAATCCCACGCGAGAGGTCCCCGATAGGTGAGGAGCCTCTCACGAAACTCTTGCGGATAAGGGGCCGAAAAGGAGCCTGAGTACTTCACCTGTTCGAGGAATCGCAAAATCTCCTCCAGCTCTTCGCTTGAGGAAGAAGCGAACACTCCGAGAGCCGGGGGAAGAGCCCGGGCTACGATTGCCCCGTTCCGCTCGTTCGACTCCATCGACCAGCGGAGAAACTCCAGGGCGAGGGAGCGCTTTTCCGCATTTCCGGAAGAGAGCCACCCAAGAGGGACGCGGACCAGGATTTCCTCAGCCGCATCAGGGTCCATCGAGGCGAGCACAGGTGTGACGATTCCGCAGGTTTCCTGTATCCGGTAAAGAACGTCGGGAGGGGCCGACGGGTCTTTCATGAAGGGGAGGACCGCCTCTGCCACCTCCCTCTCCCGTCCGAAAAAAGCCCCCTCCCTTAAAGCCTCGTTTACCCGGTCGATGACCCTGCTGACAGTCTCCCAATCCTTCGCCGCCCTGAGGGACTCGAGAAGGTGGGCCTCAACTCCGGAAGATGAGAGTCCCAGCCCGGGGGAGAAGAGGAAAACCGCGCAGACGACAAGCGCTGTGAGAGAGGGGAAGAGGGAAGGAAAAACGTTTTTTTCCCGAAAGGTTTTTCTCATCTCCTGCGTGATGGTGATGATTTTTAGTAAATTATATCGGTAAAAGGGGTTAGGGTTTTCAATTTTATCATATCCAATTTCCCCGAACCTTTTCATCGGGCATTCTTCTAATGCTCGACGACGCCCGGGAAGAAAAGAGCGGTGAGCGTCAGGATCTTAAATTTAAACTTGAATTTTTTCGTGAAAATATGCTGAGTTATAAAAGAGAAACGAATGCTCTTTGCTAGCAGTTCTCACTCCATGCGCCGTGAGGCACGCTTTAGGGAAAAGGGAAAGAGCAGGTGAGACATCTGTGGATAAAACGATAACCTTCACTTTGACCTCGCTGTTCCCCAGGCACATCAAAGGGATATAGTAAACGTATCATGGTCCTCCGTTTCTTCCAGAGACTGGTCGGGTTCTCGGGATTTCCAGAAAGCCTGAAGAAAACTCTCGAAGCAGAAGGAATCGTCCTCCTCGCAGATGGTATCAAGGGACGCCTGGTCACGGATAATTTCAAAGCTCCAGGGAAAAGG
>RFHC01000159.1 GCA_003696505.1 Deltaproteobacteria bacterium | reverse complement strand
TCCCGGTAGAGGACCGCAGTTATGAGGTTTGCCCTGACCTCAACCACTCTCCGCCCTCCTCAGAGGAAGCGGGTGAAATCCCGCCCCTCAACGAAACCCTCGCTTCCCAGCAGCTTCACCAGCAGGTCCCTCCCCTTTTCCTCCCCCACGGCGAGGACGAGGTGAATCCCCCGGACCCTCCGGAGAAAGTCCCCGGGGATGCCCTCAGGGAATCCGAAGGCGGGACGGCCCATGACCGCCCTGCCGGGAGGGGATTCCCTGTTATCGACGAAAAACTCCACCTCCACCCCCTCATCGACCAGCGCCCGCGCCACCTTCTTCCCCGACGTGCCGGCGCCGACCACACCCACTCTCGAGATGCCCTTCATCAGGCGAAAGAAATGCGCCTTTGCCCGGAAAAGCGCCCTCCTCTTGCACCGGGGGTCGCGGCGGACGAGGCGCCCCGGATGGTCCCTCCAGAGGAGGAGTTTCTCCGGCACCTTCCCGAATCTCTTCCCCCTGCAGGCAGCGCGGAGAATGAGGTCGTAATCCTCCGCCCAGGGGACCTCCCTGTACCCTCCCATCTCCTCGAAGAAACTCCTCCGGGCCATGAAGGTGGGGTGGACGATGGGAGACTCGACGAATATCTCCCTCACGATTTCCCCGTGCGCCACGAGGGAGTTGGACCACTCCACGTATCGGAGGACGCCCGGGGATAACTTCCCCGACAACGATGCGGCCTCCACGAGGCACCCCGCAAGGTCGACCTCCCGATGTCTCCGGAGGAATTCCACCTGCCTCCTCACCCTGCCGGGAAGGGAGATGTCGTCCGCATCCATCCTGGCCACGAACTGCCCCCGGCAGAGGGCGAGGCCGGCATTGAGGGCGGATACGATTCCCCCGGGCGGGCGCCTCACCAACCTCACCCTCCCGTCCCTCTCTGCCCGGCCCTCGATTCTCGAAGCCGTCCCGTCCGTCGACCCGTCGTCGACGACGACGACTTCCAGGACCTCCTCCCCCTGGGAGAGGACGCTCTCCAGGGCCTGGTCTATCGTGTCCTCCCCGTTTCTCACCGGAATCAGGAAAGAAACGAGCATGAAATCATCATAATGACTTTTATCTGAAAAATCACGAGTTTATTAAAAATTAAGAATGAGTATTATTATCTTTTTAAACCTTATATTGCATTTAAAATGAAATGGTGTTATAAAAACTCAGAATTCCTCATCAGGAGGCCGCCCGTGGAAAGGGTCCCGACGGGAATCAGGGGGCTCGACGACCTGACGGGCGGAGGGTTTATCCCGGGGAGGGCATACCTCGTCAGAGGAGGCCCCGGGTCAGGAAAGACCACCTTCGGCCTCAACTTCCTCGAGGAGGGTCTCAGGAGAAAGGAAAAATCCCTCTTCATCTGCTTGAGCGAGGCGTGGGAGAAGATTGCCCAGGATTCCAGGGCACAGGGACTGGATCTGGAAGGACTCTCCGTCCTCGACCTGTCGCCCACGTCGGAGTTTTTCGCGAAGAAGATGGCCTACGACATCTTCACGTCCGGCGACGTGGAGAGGGACCCCCTCGTGGAGAAAATCGTCGAGGAGGTGGAAAGGGTCTCGCCTCAACGGGTTTTCCTCGATTCGATGACGCAGTTTCGATACTTCACGAAAGACCCCTACATCTACCGGAAGCAGGTCCTCTCCTTCCTCCGATTCGCCGCTGAGAGGGGAATCACCCTCCTCTTCTCCTCGGAAGCATCCGACGAGGCACCCGACCACGACCTTCAGTTTCTCGCAGACGGAGTCTTCACCCTCGGAGTTGATGGAGGCTACCGCTTCCTGGAAATTTCCAAATTTCGAGGGACGGATATTCCCGAGGCCCGACACACCGTGAAAATCGGCGAAGGGGGACTGCGGGTCTTCCCGAAGATACGGCCCAGAAAATTGAAAATAGAGATTCCCCACGAGGTCATCCCCTCTGGAATCCCCGAGGTGGACGAGATGCTCTCGGGCGGGCTCGAAAAGGGCTCCACCACCATCATCAGCGGCCCTACAGGAGTTGGAAAGTCGACGCTGGCCGCCCTCTTCGCCAAGGAAGCGGCGGGGAGGGGAGAGAGGACCGCCATCTACACGTTTGAAGAGAACGAGGATTCCTACATCAGGAGGAGCGAAGGGCTCGCCATCCCGGTAAAGGCAATGATTTCCAAGGGCACTCTCTCCCTTACCTACGTGGAGCCCACCCTGCTTACCTGCGACGAGTTCGGGGCCCTCATCCGGGAGGAGGTGGAGGAAAAGGGGACGTCCATCGTCCTCATCGACAGTCTCGGCGGATACAGGCTCTCCATCGTCGGAGAGGACACGGTCACTCACATTCACGCCCTCGTCAAGTACCTGAGCAACCAGGGCGTGACCACCATCATCGTGGACGAAGTTCAGGCAGTGACAGGGGAGTTTCAGCCAACGAGGGAAGGGGTGTCCTACCTGGCAGACACGATTATCTTCTTCCGCTACATCGAGATTAAGGGGAGGGTGGCCAAGACCATCGGGGTGCTGAAAAAGCGCCTCTCCGACTTCGGAAAGTACCTGAGGGAAGTGGAGATAACCAGGTACGGCCTCAAGGTGGGTGAACCTCTCACGAATCTCCGGGGAATCCTCCAGGGGGTCCCCGAATTTCTCGACGGGTAAAGGGGCAGAGGAAACCGCACTAGAAGAAAGCGCAGCCGTGGGATACGCCGGTCAGGACAAGATCATCCTCTTTTTCGCGGGGAGGGAAAACGAACGCCTGGCGAAGGAATTCCTTTCCCCCCGCTATCAGGTAGCCACAGGGACGGTAGAGGCCGTCCGGAAGGGAAACTTCGACCTCGCCCTGAGTGACCTCCCCTCTCTCAAAAACCTGAGAGACCACTTCTTAACCCTCCGGGAAGAGAGGCATCCCATCGTCTTCCCCCTCCTCCTCGTGACGACGAGGGAGGACGTCTCCCTCGTGACGGAAGAGCTCTTCCGCGTCGTCGACGACCTCCTCCTGGTTCCCGCAGGGAAACTGGAGTTCCTGGCCCGGGTGGAGGTGCTCCTCCGAATGCGGCGGATGTCGAGGGAGATGGAAAGGAGGTATTTCACCCTGGCGGAGAGGAGTCCCGTCGGAATTCTCCTCGTTGAGGGAGAAAAAATTCTCTACGCCAACCCCACCCTCGCGTGGAAACTGGGAAAAGTCCCTCCCCTCCTCAGCGGAGAGAGAGTGTCTTCCCTCGTTCACCCGGAAGACCGGGACGCTTTCTTCCGGTATCTCATTTCCTCTCCAATCAGCGGGGGGATTGACTCGCCCCCCGGGGAAGTGAGGTTTGTCGGGCCGGCGGGAGAAATCTGGATGGAACTTTACTGCTCCGACGTCTCCCTGAAAGGAAGGAGAGCCCGCCTCGTCTTCGGCGTCGACGTGACGAGGCGGAAGAAAGCGGAGGAAGAAAAGGAGCGGGTCCTCCAGCAGCTCATTCAGGCGCAGAAGATGGAAGCGCTGGGACTCCTGGCGGGAGGAGTTGCCCACGACTTCAACAACTACCTCACCACCATCAGGAGCTACGGCGAGATTCTCCTGATGAAGTTCGGAGAGGACTCGGAAGCGGGTCAGTGCGGAAAGAAAATAGTCGACGCCTCGGACAGGGCTGCTGAACTCACGCGGAAACTCCTCCTCTTCGGCAAGAGGAAACCGATGCGGGGAAGGGTCCTCTCCCTGAACGACCTCGTGAAGGAGATGGAAGACCTCCTCGCCCGGATGCTCGGGGAGAGCATCTCCCTTACCCTGAGCCTCGCCGCGGAAGACCCGCTCATCGAGGGGGACGAAGCCTCCATCGAGCAGGCCGTCATGAACATGGTCCTCAACGCCAGGGACGCTGTGGAAAACGGAGGGGAAGTGACGATACGCACGGCGCTCCTCTCCTCCCTCCCTCCCCGCGTGGCGTCGATGAAGGAGATTCCCCCTCCGGTTGCTCTCCTCTCCGTATCCGACACGGGGCACGGAATCCCCGAGAGCCTTCTGGAAAGGATATTCGAGCCCTTCTTCACGACGAAGGGTCCGGGCAGGGGAACGGGCCTCGGGCTCTCCGTCGTTTACGGAATCGTCACCCAGCACGGGGGCATCGTGGACGTGAAAAGCCGCGTCGGGAAAGGGACCACCTTCACCCTCTACTTTCCCGCAGTCTCCCGGCCGAAAGAAAAGGAAAGGCAGGATGAAGGAGAGCTCACCTGGAGCCCGAAAGGGGAGATGATTCTCCTGATTGAAGACGAGGATGCCGTCAGGGAGGGAACGGCCCGACTCCTCGAACATGCCGGGTTCACCGTCCGGGAGGCAGCAAGCGCCGGCGAAGCGAGGGAAATATTCTCGAGGGAACGGGGAAATATCTCCCTTGTCCTTTCCGACGTGGTTCTCCCCGACGGAAGCGGGGTGGACCTCGTGAAGGAGTTCAAGAGGGAAGAGCCCGCTCTCCCCGTCGTCCTGGCGAGCGGCTACGTGGACCGGGTGTCCCGGCTGGAAGAGATAGAGAAGAGCGGGATTCCCCTTCTGACGAAGCCGTACACCTTCCGCTCCCTCCTGACGATTTTCGGCGAACTCCTCAAGAAGGGGGCGGAGAGGTAGACGCGCGCTCTATCGCCTCTCCCACATCCGCGACGATGTCGTCCCCATCCTCGATGCCCACGGATATCCGCACCAGGGAATCGGTAATCCCCAGTTTCTCCCGCTCTTCCGGGGGGATGTCGGCGTGGGTCATCGTTGCGGGGTGAGTCGTGAGAGATTCGACCCCTCCGAGGCTCTCCGCCAGGTTGACGACGCGGAGGGAGTTGAAGAAGGTGGGGACGTGGACCGACTCGTGGAGGCGGAAGGAGAGGACAGCCCCCGGTCCCCTGGCCTGACGGAAGTGCACATCTCTCCCCGGGTGGTCGGGAAGGCCGGGGAAGTAGACGTCTGTCACCTTCGGGTGGTCGGCCAGGAAGCGGGCGAGTTTTTCCGCGTTCTCCTGCGCCTTCTCCATTCGCACCGCCAGGGTCTTCATCCCCCGGAGGAGGACCCAGGAATCGAAGGGACCGAGGATTGCTCCCGCCGCTTTCTGGATGAAGTAGAGCCTCTCCCCCAATTCTCCGTCGGCCGCTACGACGAGGCCCCCGATGAGGTCGTTGTGACCTCCCAGGTACTTCGTCGCGCTGTGGACGACGATGTCGGCGCCGTATTCGATGGGCCTCATGAGATAAGGGGAGAGGAAGGTGGAGTCGACGATGAAGAGGGCACCCGCCTCCTTCGCCCTCTTCCCCACCTCCACCACGTCGATGACCTTGAGGAGGGGATTGGTGGGCGTCTCGATGAAAACCGCCTTTACGGTCCCCCGGGAAAGGTGCGCCTCCACCACGGAGAGGTCGGAGAGGTCAGCGTAGGTGAAGGTGACCCCGTAGCGGGCGACGATTTCCTGGAAGAGCCTGTAGGTCCCGCCGTAGAGGTCGTCGCAGACGAGGACCTCGTCGCCCGGGGAGAAGAGGGTGGCCACGGCGGTTATCGCCGCCATCCCCGACGAGAAGGCGAGGCCGCGGGCACCTCCCTCGAGCTCGGCGATTGCGTCCTCGAGGGCCCTCCTCGTCGGGTTTTCCGAACGGGAGTAGTCGTAGCCCAGGTTCTCGCCGAACTTCCGGTACCTGTAAATTGCCGTCTGGTAGATGGGAACGCTTATGGAGCCGAACTGCCGGTCAAAACCGACGCCGACCCGGGCAAGCTTCGTTGCCACTCCTTCTTTCCTGCCCATCTCCATCCCCTCCTTCCTCCAGGGGTTCACCCCTGGAGGAAGGAGGGGATGGAGATGGGCAGGAAAGAGGGAGTGGGAACGAAGCTTGCCCGGGTCGGCG
>RFHC01000158.1 GCA_003696505.1 Deltaproteobacteria bacterium | reverse complement strand
GCGTCGTCGTCGAAGAGGTGACGTGATGGTGAAAGTATCGAGGCGAAGTTTCCTCGCGGGTTGCGCGCTGGCTCCCTTCGTCTGCGCTTTCGCTCCGGACCTGGGGAGCTTCCTCGGTGAGGCGGGAAACGCGCTTGCCTTTTCCCTTGCCCGGGACCTCTCCCTCGTCGAGGCCAGGCATTACGAGAAGAAGAAAGGGGGGGATGTGGAGTGCTCCCTCTGTCCCCGCAAGTGCCTCGTTGGGAACAAGGAGAGAGGGTACTGCGGGGTCAGGGAGAATCGCGGGGGAACCTATTACACTCTCGTCCACTCCCGTCCCTGTGCGGTCCACGTCGACCCCATCGAGAAGAAGCCTTTCTTCCACGTCTTCCCCGGTTCGCGGGCTTATTCCATCGCGACGGCAGGGTGCAACGTGAACTGTAAGTTCTGCCAGAACTGGGAGATATCCCAGGCTCGCCCGGAACAGACGCGGAATTACGACCTCTCCCCCGGGGAAGTTGCCCGGGAGGCGAAGGAGAAAGGGTGCAGAACGATCGCGTACACCTACAGCGAGCCGGTCGTCTTCTACGAGTACATGTATGACTGCGCTGTCGAAGGGAGAAGGGCTGGAGTGGAGAGCGTGGTGGTGACGGGAGGATACATCCAGGAAAAACCTCTGAAAGAACTCCTTCCCCATCTCCTGGCGGTCAAGGTTGACCTGAAGGCTTTCACCGAGGAGTACTACAGGAAAATCGTCAGAGGGGAACTGAAGCCCGTCCTGGACGGACTCGTCACTGTCGCATCCTCCGGGAAGTGGCTCGAGGTGGTCTACCTCGTCGTCCCCACTCTTAACGATTCTCCGAAGGAGGTGAGGGAGATGGCACGCTGGATGGTGAGGGAACTGGGTCCTGACGTCCCTCTCCATCTCTCGCGCTTCTACCCGCAGTACCTCCTCAAGAACCTCCCGCCAACTCCCGTTCAAACGCTCCACAGGTTGAGAGAGGAGGCGCTCTCTGCGGGGCTCAAGTTCGTCTACGTGGGGAACGTCCCCGGGGACGAGGGGGAGAACACCTTCTGTCCCTCCTGCGGGAAGGTGGTCGTTTCCCGGTACCTCTTCTTCGTCGGGAGCGTTGATATCCGTGAGGGGAAGTGCGTCTATTGCGGGGAGCCGATACCCGGGATATTCGAAGCGTGAAGGTCCGCGTTGCTCTCTCGTCCCTTTCCCTCGGCTTCGTCGCGCTCGTCAGTCAGGTCATCCTCCTGAGGGAGATTTACGCCGTCACGGGAGGGTCAGAAATCGTCTACGGCCTCGCCCTGGGCGCCTGGCTCGCTTCAGGGGGCGCCGGTGCCTTTCTCGCTGAAAAATTTCGGGAGGCCGTCCCGGGCAGGGGAGTGCTCCTTTCCCTCATACCTCTGACGGCTTTCGTTTCCCTCCTTCTTCTCCGGCTTTCCCGACGAATCTCCGGGATACTTCCGGGGGAATTTCCCCCTTTTCTCTTCACGGCAGGCGTCTCCATTCTCGGACCCTTTCTCCCTTCCTTCGTAGGAGGGTGTCTCTTTTCCCGCCTCGCGTCGGATGGGCGAGAGGTTGTCTCTCCGGGAACGATCTTCTCTCTTGAAGCCCTCGGCGCTTTTTCCGGAGGTCTCGTTTCCGTAACGGGGCCCTTCGTCTCTTCTCCCCACGCGACAGCCCTTCTCATGACAGCCGGGGCATCTCTTTTCCTCGCCGGAATCTCGAGCGCGAGAGGAAAGGGAGCGAAGGCCCTCTTCCTCCTGCTTTCCCTCGTCATAGCCGGCGCTGCGGTCCCCGCTGGAAGGGCGGTGGAGGTGAAGAGTGTGGCACAGGAGTACCCGGGATTTGCCCTGGAGGAAACGGCGCAGTGCGAGAGGGGGAGGCTGGATGTTATTTCCCGGCAGGGAGAGAGGTTTTTCTTTTTCAACTCGGAGAGAATCTTCGCAACCGGTGACCTCCTCGCCGTGGAAGAGAAAGTCCACCTTCCCGCTTCTTTTCTGCCGGGGACTCCCACCACCGTCTTCTTCGGTGCCTCCGGGGTCTTTCTTTCCCCCGAGGCGGCGAAGTACGGAGTCGGACAGCCCCTGGTGGTTTCAGGAGACAGGACGCTGACGCGTCATCTCATGAAGTGGGGAGGGAAAGCGCGGGTGGCCGCCGGCGACCCGCTGTCGACGGGTCCTCCGGAGGGAGAGAGATTTTCCCTCGGGATTCTCACCCTTTCGTCTCCCGTCTCTCTCGCGTCCACACGGTTTCTCACCGGTCGCTTTTTCGAGGCGGCTTCGCGTTTCCTCGATGACGGCGGCCTCCTCTGTCTCGTCTTCCCCTTCGGAGGGGAGTACATCTCCGGGGAGGAGAGGGAAATACTCCGGTGGACCGTGGAAAGGGGAAGCGAGCGTTTCCCTCACTGGCTCGCCGTCCCGGGCGAGGAGGTATTTCTCCTTTTCTCGTCGAGTCAGGACCTGTTCGCCGCGCGCCCGGAAGAGGTGGCGGCGAGATTTTCCCGGCGAGACCCGGGGACGCGGTTTCTCAGGCCACCCCTTTTCCTCTTCCGCCTCGACCCTGAGAGAGTCGCCTGGTTGCGGGGAGAAATTACCCCGTCGAGGCAGGGGTCTCCTTTCCCTTTCGGCCCCGCCCTCCGTGACGAGTACCGGAAGGGGAGGGGAAATCTCGACAGGGCAGTGGCTTCGCTTCTTTCCCTCCCGAAGGGTGCCGGGGCTGTCCTCATCCTTGCGGCATTCCTCGTGGTTTCTGCACTCCTTCCCGGGGAGAGAAGGTTCCGGGGAGGGAATTTCACGCTCTACGTCGCCGGCCTCCTCGGGATGTATGTGGAGGTTTTCGTCATCTTCGCCTATCAGGTGACGTGGGGGAGCGTCTACTCCCGCGTGGGGCTTCTCTTTTGTTCCTACATGCTGGGGCTTTCTATCGGTTCGTGGATGGGCGGTGAGAGAAGGGGAAAAGTGCTCTTCTCCCTCGGGATTCTCTCTTCCTTCGCCCTCTGTGTCCTCCCCTTCCTCTCGTCAACTTCGGCGCCGCCTGCCTTTCTCTTCATGGTTGCCCTTTTCCTGACGGGAAAAGGGGGAGGGGCCCTTTACGCAGCCGCCTCCCGGGAGAGCCCGGCCGGTGCGCTCTATGCCTCCGACCTTCTGGGCGCTTCGGCCGCTTCCCTGGCTGCTCCCATCAGTTGCGCCCTCCTCGGACCTTACCTGGGGGCACTCCTTCCCCTTCCGCTCCTTCTGCTGGTGGTATTCTCTGGACTCGGTTAATGGGGTTTACTCTTCGTCGGGTTCGAGGGGGAGGTCCCCGTCGCGGGCTCTCTCGACCATCTCGTCGAATTCCGGACCCAGGTCGGCGCCAAGCTCCTTCGCCCTCTTCTTTGCCCAGAGGCCGATGTTTTTCGGGTCTTTATAGAAGTCGAGACCTCGGGGAGTTCGCGTGTCGAAGTTGTCCAGGATGTCCGCTTCCGAGCGGAAGTAGTGGGTCCGGGAGATGAGCTTCCTCACCTTCCTGCTTCCGCAGGAGGTGCATGAAGGATTCTCCTTCTCCCAGGGCATAACGATGGTCTGAAACTCCTTCCCGCAGGAGGCGCATCGGTACTCGAATATGGGCATATCAATCACCTCCCTCAGGGAATTTGCGCGTTCACCCCTTTTTGTCGCCCTTCACTCCTATTTTAGGACACATCTCCTCGAGCCCACAAACGGAGCATTTCGGCGAGCGTGCCGTGCAGACGGTCCTGCCGTGCCACCCCAGCGTGAGGGCGAACTTCCACCTTTTCCCCTCGGGCACGATGGATGAGAGTTCCTCCTCCACCTTATCGGCGTTTTTCGACATGGCCAGGCCGAGCCTCCGGGAGACCCTGAGGACGTGAGTGTCCACGGGGAGGGTGTCCTGTCCGAAGCACTCCCCCAGAACGATGCTCGCCGTCTTCCTCCCCACTCCCGGAAGGTCCGTCAGCGCCTCCATCCTGTCGGGGACTTCTCCTCCGTGCCTCTCGATGAGGGCCCGGGAGACAGCTTTCAGCGTCTTCGCCTTCTGCCTGTAGAAGCCCGTTGGTTTCACTGCCCCTTCGATTTCCTCCAGGGGAGACTCGTCGAGCTTTTCGGGAGAGGGATACCTGGCGAAGAAGGTTTCCGTTACCCTGTTTACCCTCTCATCGGTGCACTGGGCAGCCAGTATCGTGGCAACGAGAAGCTGGAAAGGGGTGTTGTAATTCAGGATGATGCGGGCCTCGGGATAGTGCTTTTCGAGAAAGGAGAGGATTTTCTCCACCTTTCCCCCGCTCATAACTCCTCCCGCGTGTAAACGACCACCTCGAAGCCCTGGACGTCCACGTCGTAGCGGACGTTGTCGATTTCCAGGGAGAAGAGCTTTCCGGGCCCCATGAAGAGGTCTTCCTCCGTTTCCTCGAAGGCACGGAGGTCGGCGAGGCGGTCGATGAGCGCCCTCACCTCTGCAAAGGTGAGGTCGAGCTTCGTTATGATGTTGTAAACGTTCCCTCTGTGCAGTATCGGATAGACGTCAAATTCTTCCGTCACGGTCTTCCCCATTTCTCTTGAATTTTCGTGGTTCTTTATTATAACTTGACTGAGTCAGGCGGCAGAGGAAAGGGGTGGTTACGGGAAATGCTCGTCCACGACATCATCCGGCATCACGGGAGAGTCAGAAAGGGACAGCCGGCGCTCGTATTCGAGGGAGAGGTGGTTTCCTACGGGAGGCTCCTCGAGAGAGTGGACAGGTGGAGGGAGACTCTCCTCCGCGCCGGTGTGAGGAAAGGTGACAGGCTGGCCGTCTTCTCCCGGACGAATCCCGATTACCTGACGCTTCTTTTCGCGGCCCTCTCTCTGGGGGTCTGGTTCTGTCCCGTCAACGTCATACTGAAGAAACCGGAAATCGAGAGGATACTCGGTGACTTTTCCCCCGACCTACTTTACGCGGATTCTCCCCTCGTCGAGGTGGCAGAGGAGGCGGCGAGCCGGGTTTCTCCGGTTCGGGGAATATTCACGGTGACGGAGGAGGGGGAACTTTCTTACCGGGGCAGGAAGGAGTCGGGAGCCTCCTCTCCGGAAAAAATTTCGCCCGACGACGTGGCGATGGTCGTGTACACGGGGGGGTTCGGCAAAAGGCCCAAAGGGGCGATGCTCACCCATGAGAACATCGTCTCCGCCTCCTTCTTCTCGGCGGTAGAACTCTCCCTCTCTCCTGCCGACACCTACCTCTCCACATTCCCTCTCCCCTTCCTGGCGGGGACGGGGCGGTTGATGAAGTTCTTCCTCGTGGGAGCCAGAGTGGTTCTCATGGACTCCTTTGACCCGGAGAAGGCGGTGAGATACACGAAAGAATACGGGGTGACGCACCTCCTCCTCGTCCCTCAGATGATGAAGGAGATGACGGAAGTCCTCAAGGGGAGGGGAGAGAAGCTCTCCGGCGTCCGGCAGATTTCATACAGCGGGATTGTCCCGGTCCAGCCGAACGTCGTGAGGGAATGCGTGGAGGTGATACCCGCCGACTTCGTCCAGTCCTTTGCGCAGGTTGAGTCGTCGGGAGTTATCAGTTTCCTTCACCTGGAGAGGGAGACGGTGGAGAAGGGGGAATCGCTGTCGGGCCTCCTCTCCTCCGTGGGCAAGGAAAGCGTGGGCCTGGAGGTGAGGGTGGAGAACCCGATGGGAGAGGAACTTCCTCCGGGAGAAATCGGCGAGCTCGTCGTGGCGGGCGCAACTGTGATGAAAGGGTATTACGAGGACCCTCTCCTGACTGAGGAGAAGATTCGGGACGGGCGGCTGAGGACGGGCTACGTGGCTTCGAAGGACGAGGAAGGATACCTCTACGTCGTTGACCGCCTTCAGGACATCATCATCCGGGGCGGATTCATCATAGACCCTTCTGAAGTTGAAGAGGTCATTTCGGAATTCGAAGGGGTTGCTGAGGTTGCCGTGGTGGGCGCGCCGGACGAAAAGTACGGGGAAGTGCCTGTCGCCCTCATCGTCCCGGAGGGGGGAGAATTCGCACCCGAAAAACTCTTAACCTACTTGAAGGAAACTCTCGCCTCTTTTAAAGTCCCTGCCCGGGTCGAGGTGGTCCCCCGTCTTCCGAGAAACAGTCAGGGGAAGATTCTCAAGGCCCGCCTCAAAGAATACCTCATCGACAGGGCGTAAAAACCCTTCAACAAATTAACCTGCCCAACTCTCAGGCGTCACAAAACGAACGGAGAAAAACGACAATTTCAATGGACAAAGTAGGGCTGAGTCCTCATAGTGAGAACTCAGCCCTCTTTTTCCTGCAGACCTTTCCCTTTTTCAGAAGCGGGAAGAGACGATGAGGAGTTCCGTTTCTCCTTCGTGGGCGTTTCTCCACCTGTGGGGGACGGTGCTCCGGAAGTAGATGCTGTCACCCTCTTCGAGGCGGAAAATCTTCCCGTCCAGGTCTATCTCGAGAGCCCCTTTGAGGACGAAGAAGAAGTCCTCGCCTCCGTGGTTGACGTAATCTGCGCCGCTGGAGGCACCCGGCTGGAGGACGCTTATCATCGGATTGAACTTCTGGTTGGGGAGTCCTCTCGCCAGACTCTTGAACTCCACGTTCTTTATCTCAGTTGCGACGGTCTCCCGGTCCTCTTTGCGGGTGAAGATGTATTCCTTCTCTTCTTCTCCGAGGAGGGACGACAGCGATTCGCCGAGAGCCCGTGCGATGTTTACCAGCGTGGAGACGGTGGGCGACGAGACATTCCTCTCAATGGCGCTTATGGCGGTCGCGCTCATTCCGCTTTTCTCGGAAAGCTGCTGCAGGGTGAGCCCTTTCCGCTTCCTGATGCTCTTGATTCTCTTTCCCACATCGATCGATTCAACGCTCATTGACCTGACCTCCTTCGAGATTGTTTATTATGTTGATAAGAATGGTGATGATTTCCTCTCTTCGAGTGGATGAAAATTCCCATAAATTATCACTGCATTTTCTCAATTTATCAAGTCATTTTTTTTCGGAATTTTCTATAAAATATATTACCACTTTTTCGGGAAGTCCGCACCGGAATTTTTCCCTCCCTCCGGTATTGAAAGGGAAATCGGAAAAGATTTAGAATTCTTAAATCATCACCTCACGGGAAAGGGGGAGTCACCATGGCAGAGAGTCTCACGCCCAGTGAGAGTTACAGTTTCATCATGAGAGTGGAAATAGAAAACAAGGTGGGGATGCTCGGACGCGTCACCACCGTCATCGGGGCCGCAGGAGGAGACATCGGCGCCGTCGACCTCTCCGGCTTCGGGAGAGGGACGGTCATCCGGGACATCACGATAAAGGCCCGGGGAGTGGACCACGCCCACAAAATCATCGACGCCGTCAAGGCACTCGAAGGCGTGAAAATCGTCAACGTGTCCGACATGACCTTTCTCATTCACCTGGGCGGGAAAATAGAAATCAAGAACAAAATTCCCATCAAAACGAGAGGCGACCTCTCCATGGCATACACGCCCGGCGTGGCACGGGTTTGCAACGCTATCGCCCGGGATAAGAGAAAAGCTCACACCCTCACGATAAAGAGAAACACCGTTGCCGTCGTGACCGACGGGACGGCCGTCCTCGGACTGGGGGACATCGGCCCCGAGGCGGCCATGCCCGTTATGGAAGGGAAGGCGATGCTCTTCAAGGAGTTTGCCGACATCGACGCGTGGCCCATCTGCCTGGCAACGACGGACGTGGACGAAATCGTCAGGACGGTGAAATACATCGCTCCCGGATTCGGCGGAATCAACCTGGAGGACATCTCTTCGCCCCGCTGCTTCGAGATAGAGGAGCGTTTGAAACAGGAACTGGACATCCCCGTCTTCCACGACGACCAGCACGGCACGGCCGTCGTCGTCCTGGCCGCCCTCATCAACGCCCTCAAAATCGTGAAGAAGAGAATGGAGGACCTGAAGGTGGTCGTGGCCGGAGTGGGAGCGTCCGGCGTTGCGGTGTCGAAGATTCTCCTCAACGCGGGCGTGAGGAACATCATCGGCGTGGACCGGAGAGGGGCCATCTACCGGGGGCGGAAGGAGCACATGAACTTCATGAAGGAGTGGTACGCCGAGCACACCAACCCGGAGATGCTCAAGGGGAAGATTTCCGATGTCATTGAGGGGGCAGACGTTTTCATCGGCCTTTCCGGACCGGGGCTCATCACCCCTGCCGACCTGAAAAAGATGGCGCGGGACCCCATCGTCTTCGCTCTCGCCAACCCTGACCCGGAAATTATGCCCGAGGAAGCCGCTCCCTACGTGAGGATAATGGCGACGGGGAGGTCCGACTATCCCAACCAGATAAACAACGTGCTCTGCTTCCCCGGGATATTCCGGGGCGCTCTCGACGCCCGCGCTTCTACTATCAACGAAGAGATGAAACTGGCTGCCGCTTACGCGATCGCTTCCTGCGTCTCCGATTCGGAACTCTACGAGGATTACATCATCCCCAGCGTCTTCAACAGGAAGGTGGTTTCCGTCGTGGCCAAGGAGGTTTCACGGGCAGCGCACAGGACGAAGGTGGCGAGAAGGACTTCAAAGACCTACATGGAGATACACATCGACTGAGGAGGGGAGGATGAATCCTGCCATATTCCGCGAGTACGACATAAGGGGAGTCGTCGGGAAGGACCTGGACAGGGACACCGTTTACACCATCGCCCGGGGCTTTGCCAGCTACGCATCGGAAAGGGGAGTGAAAAAGGTGGCCCTCGGACGGGATGTGAGGCTCTCGTCTCCCGACTTCGCCAGTGCCATCGCGCGGGGACTCACGGAGTCAGGAATCGACGTTGTGGACGTGGGGTGTGTCCCCACACCTCTCCTCTATTTCTCCATCATCGAACTCGGAACCGACGGTGGGGTCATGGTGACGGGAAGTCACAACCCGCCGGAATTCAACGGATTCAAGCTCTGCATCGGCACGACGGCGATATACGGGGAAATGATACAGCAGGTCCGGTCGTACATCGAGGAGGGAAGGTTCGTTTCGGGGGACGGGAAAATCGTTCGGGAAGAGGTCATTCCCCGGTATGTGGAGAAGGTGAAGGAGCTGGTGAAGATTGAAAGGCCCCTCAGGGTGGTCCTCGACTGCGGCAACGGGACGGCCGGGCTCGTGGCGCCGAATCTCTTCCGGGAAATGGGCCTCGACGTGGAGGTCCTCTTCGAGGAGCCGGACGGCACCTTCCCCAACCACCATCCGGACCCCATCGTCCCGGAAAACCTCACCTACCTCATCGAGAGAGTCAGGTCTTCCGGGGCGGACGTGGGTGTCGGCTATGACGGCGACGCGGACCGCATCGGCGTCGTCGACGAGAAGGGGAACATCATTTTCGGCGACTACCTTCTCATCCTTTTCTCCCGCGAGCTTCTGAGGAGGAAGCCGGGAGCGACAATCATCTCCGAGGTGAAGGCCTCCCAGAACCTCTACGACGACATCAGGAGGCACGGCGGAAATCCGATTATGTATCGAACCGGCCACTCCCTCATCAAGAAGAAGATGAAGGAAGTGGGGGCGGAGCTGGCGGGTGAGATGTCGGGACACATTTTCTTCCAGGACAGATATTTCGGTTACGACGACGCAATTTACGCATCCGCCAGGCTCTTCGAGATACTCTCTTCCGAGTCGAGGCCCCTCTCTGAACTCCTCTCAGACCTTCCTCCTCTCGTGGCCACGCCTGAGATACGGGTCGACTGCCCTGACGAGGTGAAGTTTCAGGTCGTCGAGCGTGTGAAAGAGGCCCTCGCTCCCCGGGCGAAGGAGGTGGTGACCATCGACGGGGTGAGGGCGCTTTTCGACGGCGGGTGGGGGCTCGTGAGGGCTTCCAACACCCAGCCGGTCCTCGTCCTCCGCTTCGAAGCGCGAAGCCAGGAAGCTCTCAAAACCATCCAGGAGATGGTGGAGGAAGCAGTTTCCAGAGCCATCGGCGAGTTTGCCGGAGGGGGAAGCTGACAGGTGGCGGCGGGGAGGGTGGCAGAGGCGGTTCTCCTCGGCCTTCTCCAGGGTGCCACGGAATTTCTCCCCGTCTCCAGTTCAGGCCACCTTGTTCTCCTGCAGCATCTCTTCGGCATCAAACAGCCGGAAATCTTCTTCGACACTCTCCTTCACGTGGCAACGATGACGGCCACTCTCGTTTTTTTCCGGAGAGACCTGTGGGACCTCCTCGTGAAAGTTTCGGGAAGAGAAAAAGGAGCAGTTGTCTACGCCGCTTCTCTCATCTCAGCCCTCGTGCCGACGGGCGCCATCGGACTCTTCCTCGAAAAGAAAGCCTCCCTCCTCTTCGGGTCGCTGACGCTCACGGCCGGGGCCTTCTTCGTCACGGCTCTCCTTTTGCTCTCATCCCGGATCATCGCCAGCGAGAGAGAGAAAAACCCCGGAATTCTCACCGGATTCTGCGTCGGAGTGGCACAGGGGATTGCCGTCGTCCCGGGAATCTCCCGCTCCGGCGCAACCATCGTGGCAGGTCTCTTCCTCGGATTCGGGAGGGAGGAGGCGTTCCGCTTCTCTTTCCTCATCTCCATTCCGGCCATCGCCGGCGCACTCCTCCTGAACCTCCTCTCCGGTGACCTCTCCTCTGCGTTTTCCCTTCCGGCTATGACGGCAGGATTCGTCAGCGCCTTCGCCGGGGGGTACATCTCCCTCCTCCTCTTGAGGAGAGTCGTGTCACAGGGCAAGCTCCACCTCTTCGCGCCTTACCTCGTGATTCTCTCTCTCCTCTCCCTGCTCCTCGGGTGAACCCGTTTTCGCATTTGCGTGGCGTATACTGTTGAGAAAGGGGAAAAGGAGAGACTCATGGACGAGAGGGAAAAGCTCATCAGGGAAGAGAACAGGAAAATCCGATTCCTGAGAATACTGGTGGACCTGAACCTGTTCCTCATCCGCAGGGGAGAGATGTCCTACCGGGAAGCCCTGGAGACGGTGGAAAGGCTGAAAGACCTGGCGGAGAGGCTCTTTCCCGGGAAGGGATACGTCTTCGACATCGTTTACCGGCGCCGTTTCGACAGGGCGCTCGTTGAAGTTTACAGGAAGGAGATGCACTGAGGGGGAGGGAAGTGCTTCCCTCCCCCTTTCCTTCTCATCAGAACTCCGTTTCTTCGCCGGGGGATATGGTTCGAATCTCCACTGAAGGGGCCAGTTTCTTCGCGTTTTCCACGAAGTTTTCGGCCGACTGGTCGAGAATCGGGAAGGTCCCGTAATGCATGGGAATGGCATACCTGGGCTTGAGAAGTTCCAGCGCCTTGGCGGCCTGGAGTCCGTCCATTGTGAAGACAGATCCCACCGGGAGGAGGGCCAGGTCGATGTCGTAGAGGTCGCCGAAAAGCCCCATCTCGGAGAAGATTCCCGTGTCTCCGGCGTGGTAGACGGTGAACCCGTTCTCCAGGGTGATGATGAACCCCACGGGTGCCCCGAGGGTACTCGAGTGGTAGGCCTGGACCATGGTGAAGGAGATGCCGTCGAAGGAAACCGTGCCTCCCACGTTCATCCCGTTTCCGCCGTTGAGAATCTGCGATTCCGGCAGGCCCTTCTGCTTCAGGTCAACGGCGATCTCGAATATCGCGATGACGGTGGCGCCTGTTTTCTGCGCAACCGACAGCGCGTCCCCCGAGTGGTCGAAGTGGTCGTGCGTGACGAGGAGGTAGTCCGCCTTCCCCAGGGCGTCCTTTTCCGCCCCTGCCTTCGGGTTTCCCTCGAACCAGGGGTCGATGAGAATGACTTTCCCTTCTGGCGACGTTATCTGGAAACCGGAATGCCCCAACCACTTCACTCTGACTCCTGCCATGGTTCCCCTCCTTCTCAGGTTTTCTCCCTCGATTTTAGTGCCCCGGAGGCCTTCCGTTCAAGAGGACTTCCCGTCCCTCTGTTTGGATTTCCGGGGGAAAAATGTTAAATAAAATACTATGGGAAGGAATCCAACCGTTACCGTCCGTTCTCCCGTCAGGGTCGACATCGCTGGAGGAACTCTCGATATCTATCCCGTTTACAACCTCCTCGGTTCATCTCTGACTCTCAACTTCGCCGTCAACCTGACAACGCGGGTGGAGGTCAGGGAAAAGCAGGGAAGCGGAGTGAGGGTCTGCCCGGGCGGCGAGACGCCGAGAGAGTTTGAAAACTCCCACGCAATCGATTCGAGAGGCAGTCTCGCCGTTGTGGGAAGCGTGCTCTCCTACTTTCCTCCCGCCGACCGCTTTACCCTCTCTTTCGAATCGAACGTGCCTCCCGGGTCGGGCCTGGGAGCTTCGTCGTCGCTCATCGTTTCGCTCCTCACGGCGCTGGGGATATTCCTGAAGAAACCGCTCTCTCCGGGGAACATCCCCCAGGTGGCCTCGGAGATAGAGTCGTCCGTCATTCACATGCTCACGGGGAGACAGGATTACATCCCGGCGATATTCGGCGGGTTGAACGTCATCCGGTTTTCTCCCGGAAAGACTCAGCTCGTCCACATCGAGAGGGACAGGGCCGAGTGCCGCTTCCTCGAAAAGTACGGATTCCTCGCCTACACGGGGCAGGCACACATAAGCGGAAGGGAAAACTGGAATCTCGTGAAGAACTTCATCGAGGGGGGGAAGAAGTGGCGGGAGGGTTTCGAGAAGCTCTACGAGATAGCGGAGAAGGCTCTCGAGGCTCTCACGAAGAAGGATCCGGAGGCGCTGGGTGAGGCCCTCCTCGAAGACTGGAAAGTGAGGAAGTCTCTCTCCCGGACGGTGAGTTTCAAGAAATTCAACGAGTTTGCGTCTTCCCCCGAAGCGAAGAAAACGTTCACGGGGCTCAGGCTCTGCGGCGCTGGAGGGGGCGGGACGCTCTTCGGGCTCCTCCGGGACCCATCCAGGCGTGAACAGGCAGAGAAGCTCGCCTCGAAGGCCGGTTTCACTCCCATGAAGTTTTCCATCTCTCCGGGACTGGAGGCGAGGGTCGGTGGGAAGAAAGTCGCCCTTCTTTGACGTTGGAATCATCGGTGCCGGACCGGCTGGCCTCTTCGCCGCCCACCACCTCGCGGGGAAGTTCTCTGTCCTCGTCATCGACCGGAAGAGGCGTCCCGGCGGGGCCGGGGCGGTAACTGACGGGAAACTCAACCTGACCCCGAAAATCGGAATGGACCTGAACGACCTCGGGCTTTCAGAAGAGGAAGCCTTTGAAATCATAGATGAAATCGACTCCACCTTCCTCAGGTTCGGTGCCGACCCGCAGCTTTACGGGGTCGACGACGAAAAGGTGACGTGGTGGCTGGAGAAAATTTCGTGGGTCCAGCACCGGTACGAGGACGGGCGCGTCGACATCGAGCTCGTCCCGGCGCGCCAGCGCCACATGGGGACGGACATGGCGGGGAAGGTCATCTCCGCCTTCGC
>RFHC01000026.1 GCA_003696505.1 Deltaproteobacteria bacterium | reverse complement strand
GTCCGTTTCCAGGTCGAGGGCGTCGAAGAAGTCTTCGCCGATGTCGATCATGTCCTCGTCCGCTTCTGCCAGAGGGTTGATGATTTCTATCTGAAAAGGCATTGAGGTGAGGGTGGCCGGGTTGTAAAAGAGGCCCTCCATGTCTCCCCCCACAGCGGTGTAGGCTCCCCCCATCCCCAGGGACCTGAGTCCCTGGTGGAGGCGGGGGTAGTGGAGGAGCGTATCCCCCCGGACGCTTCCGGCAAGGAAGGCGCAGAAAAGCGCAGTTACTGCCCCTGTAAATACTCGCTTTTTCATCTCTCCCTCCTCCTCAATTCGAGAGTATCTGCTGGAGATACATCACGACGTCGGTGGTGGAAACGTCGTCGGGATTGTTGTCATACCCCCGTATCGTCGCGGAGACGGAGTCGATTGTCTGGCGCAGGTCTGAATTGATTCCCAGTCCCGCGTCGGGGAGGTAATCGAAGGCGATTCCCACGACGTCATCGGAGATTCTCAGGATGTCTATCTCATCGTAGTTGGGAGTCGAATCGTTGAGAATTGCGTCCGCCAGATTACCCGCTTCCGCCGGGGATATGCCGTCTCTCGGAGTCCCCACACCATACTCCTCGATGGCCCTCCCCAGCTCAACCACGACGTCGGTGAGGCAGAGGATTGTCATCTGGAAATTCAGGTCCTCGTCAAAAGGGTCGGAAGTGAGCGCATCTCCGAGACGCCTCTTCGCCTCTTCCAGATAGGGGAGGGCGTCCGGGTTGAGAGGGAAGAATTCCGTCACGGGGGAGAGGTCATTCGTCGATGTGGATTGGGCCATGTCGATGAGCGAGTTGAGGAGGTTTGTCGTGTCGAGGCCCGCCTTTCCCATGGCAGCCGCGGCGTAGTCAAGGGGTGAAACGCCCGGATAGGAGAGGACGGCGTCGTAATTCCCCTCGTCGAGGAGTTTCGCAACCTCGAGCCTCCTTGCTTCCTGTGAGGATTTGTCCTCCAGGCCTTCGAATATGCTCCCCCCGCACGAGACGGCGAGGAAGGTGAGGATAACGATGAGTGCTCCCCATCTCTTCATGTGCTTCCTCCTGTAAAAATTGAATAGATTTTACACAAAATTGCCGCGCATCCGTAAAGACCCTTTGTGAAACTTATCGGTCACAGTTTGCATCGTCTGAACAGGTCGGATGAAATTCCCCCGAAGGAGGTATAGAATGGAAAACATGACGAGAGAGGAGGGAGGAATCATGTCGAGAAGAACGGGATGGAACATTTCGTCTGTTGCTGCCGTTGTCCTTGCCTTTGTCCTTTCGGTGGGGCTTTTATCGTGCGGAGGGGGGAAAAAGGAAGCCCCGCCGAAGCCATCGGGAGTGACGGAGCAGAAGGAAGCTCCGGCGAAGGCTGAGGCTCCCGCCGTGCCTCAGGGGAAACTCCTGGTGGAGAGGGTATGCACCGCCTGTCACACCCTAGACAGAGTGAACAAAGCGAAGAAAGACAGGGCGGGATGGGAGTCGACGGTTGACCGGATGATTAAGATGGGCGCTCAGGTGACCGAGGAGCAGAAGCAGGTCATTGTCGATTACCTCTCCGGACAGAAGTAACGGACCTTTTCAACTGCTTTTTTGAAGAAAAAAGACAGGGAGGGATGTCTATGCGGAAAATTTCCGACGAACTGATGAACATGCTCAACGATGCCGTTGCGAGGGAGATTCAGGTCTCCGTCCAGTACATGTGGCAGCACGTCCTCTGGAAGGGCATTGGCGGGTTCGCCGTCAAGGACGAACTGAAGAAGATTGCCATTGTCGAGATGAAGCACGCCGAGGCCATCGCCGAGAGAATCGCCTTTTACGGAGGGATTCCCACGACAAAGCCCGCTCCCATCTTCGTGGGGAACACCCTGAAGGAGATGCTCGAGCAGGACAGGAAAGATGAAGAAGGAGCCATCGAGCTCTACACGAAAATCATTCAAAAGGCGAGGGAGGAGGGAGACGAAGTGACGGAGCAACTCTTCAAGAAAATCCTCGCCGACGAGGAGGACCACTACGACACCTTCTCCGGTCTCCTCGAAGAGTGACTCTCGACGGGACCCCGCAGGCGGGGTCCCGTTTCCTCCCTGAAAGATAAAAAAACGGGACGGCATCTTTTGTTGAGGGGGAGTCAGCAGATTCTCGGAAGCTGCTCTCCCACGGGATAGTCGAGTATCCTCGCGCCTCCCACCCGCGTCAGGAGGAGCACTCCCTTTTCCCCTTCCCGAACTTCCCCGATGACCCGGGAACCGGCTCCTTCTGGAAACTCCCTGAGTATGGAGAGGATTTTCTCTTCCGCCCCCTTCCTGACGATGAGGACCGCCTTCCCCTCGTTGGCGAGGTAGAGGGGGTCGAACCCGAGGATTTCCGAGACCCCTCTCACCTCTTCCCTCACCGGTATGGCCTCCTCCCTGATGACAACCGTCCCCGGAATCTTCGGCGCAACCTCGTTGAGCGTCACTCCCAGTCCTCCCCTCGTCGGGTCCCTCATGAAGAGGACTACCTCTCCCGCTTCCTCGACGAGGCGGTTGAGCATCGGGGAAAGAGGGGCCACGTCGGAGACGACGGGGCTCTTGAGCCGGAGGTTTTCCCTCGCCACGAGGACGGCGATTCCGTGGTCTCCGATGGGGCCCGTCACGACGACCAGGTCCCCCGGAGAAGCTTCGTGGGGTCTGGGGGACCATCCGCCGATGACCTCTCCTATTCCCGAGGTGGTGACGAAAATCCCGTCTCCCTTTCCTCTCTCCACCACCTTCGTGTCGCCGCAGGCAACGGGAAGGGAGAGAAG
>RFHC01000157.1 GCA_003696505.1 Deltaproteobacteria bacterium | reverse complement strand
GCCGCAGGGACGGTAACGGGTGGCTCTACTGTGGCGGTGACCCTTCCCGGCGTGTCCGGAAACGGCGGAACGGTGGCAAACCGCGTGAACCAGTCCACGGGGATTCTCCCGAACTTCGGAGGGTTCTGCAACCAGTGCCATCCGCTTCTCTAAGCGGATAGTCCGGGAGGGGGCTTTTGCCCCCTCCCTTTTTATTAAAAAACGACGGAGGTCGTTATGAGGAAACACCTTTCAGTCATCGCAGTTGCGACGCTCGTTCTTGTTCTCGCCTTCTCCTTCGCTTTTGCGGAAGAAGCAGCGAAACCGAAGATTCCCGGCGTCGGGGACATGGTCGTCGACTTCACTCTCCCCGACCTGAACGGGAACGAGGTGAACTTCAACAAGGACATCAAGGGGAAGCACGAGGCCACCTTCATCATTTTTATGACCTCTGCCTGCTCCGCCTGCCAGGCCGAGGTGGCCGCCATCAACGACATCGTGAAAAAGTACGGAGACAAGGTGGGAATGTACTGCGTCGCCGTGGACCTTCGCGGCGCGGACACGGTGAAGCCTTACGCCGAGACTTACCAGTATAAGGCCACCTTCCTCCTGGACCCGAAGTTCACCGTGCCGAGGAAGTTCGGCTTCTCCTACACTCCCTCCGTCCTCATCGTCGACAAGGGAGGGAAAATCGTTTTCAAGAAGGGCGGTTACATGCCCGGAGACGAGGACCTTCTCGCCGAGAAGGTGTACGAGATGGTAAAGTAATCGGGGCGGCAATTTTATGAAATCTTAAGGAACTGCAGGGGGGGGCCTCGGGTCTCCCCCTTTTTTTCCGGTAAATCGTCCCCACGGGAGGTCACATGAGAAAGTTCTGGGAAGTTTTCGTCATCGTCGTTTGCGTCACCTCGCTCCTCTCCTGCACGACCCGGAGAGAGAACATCCAGACACGCGTCGCTCTCCCCGACGAGGTGGTGCAGGTCAGTTACGGCACCGACGGGTCTCCCGTCGTTGCAGAAATCGAGGGGAAACCGATATCCGAGAGGATGGTCATGGATTTCATCCGCTCTTACGGAGTCGGTCCCCACGGGATGAAGGGGGTGGAGAAGACTCTCCAGAACTTCCTCGACCGCGAACTTGCCGTTTACGACGTTGTCAGCCGGGACCTCCCCCGCCTCTCCCAGTACGCGGGACAGGTGAAGATTTTCTACTACTCGACGCTGGGGGCGGACTATCTGAAGAACAAGTTGAGAGAGAAGGTGGAGATTACCGGAGAAGAGGTGGCGGGCGTTCTTCCGGAGAAGTTTCTCGTGGGGAACTTCGACCTCATTTCCTTCCCCTCTGAAGAAGAGGCCCGGGAAGCGATGGAAGAGATAAAGAGCGTGAAAGATTTTTACCACTACGCCGAGAAACACCGGGACAGGGTTTCCAGCACGGGGGATATCTATCCGGGTTCCGGGTTCTTCCATCCCTTTGACGACGCCACACTCTTCGCGATGAAGTCGAATACCTTTGCCGGTTACTTCGAGACAGGTATCGGACCCGCCCTCGTGGCCGTCAGGTACGTGAGGGAATTGACCCCGAAGGAGGTGGAGGAACTCGTCGCAAAGAGGAGGAGCGACCTCGTCGAGAGGAAGGTCCCCCGTTACGTGAACGAGATTCTCGACAGGCACAAGATTTCTGTCGATTCGAGCAAGGTTTACGAGCTAGCTGAAAGGGAGATTGAATTCCGCTCCGATGCTCTCCTGGATGAGAAAGTGGCTCAGGTGGACGACATCCCCATCACCTACCTCAACGTGAAGAGGTGGCTCCGCAGGAGTTACCTGGAATACCTCAAGGGTATCACCGGCGAGACCCTCGGGAAGTTCATGCTCAACGATACCAACAACCTGGTGAAGCAGATAGCAGCCGGACTCGAAGCGGAAAAGGAAGGATACTCCCTCACTGACGAGTCTTACAGGCGGGGATTCGACGAGTTGAGGAGGAGATACTACTACTATATCGGCATAATAGACCATCTGGGAGGCCTTCTCCACGTCACGGAAAAAGAGATGAAAAAGTATTATCAGGAAAACCTGGACAGGTTTTTCCGCGTCCCCGAGAGGATGAAAGTGGCTCACATCTTCACGAGGCGGTACAAGAAGGCGAAGGACATATACGAAAAGTTGATGAAGGGAGAGTCTTTCGAAGAACTTGCGGAGAAGTACTCCGAAGACCCGTCATCCCGGGGAAACGGCGGCGTTGTGGGGATGATTTACAAGGGAAGGAAGTTTTACAGGGACATACAGGATGAACTCTTCAAGCCGGAATACAGGAAGAAAGGGGCGGTGACGGATATCCTCATCGGGGCCGAAGGGTATCACATCGTGAAGGTGCTCGAATATTACCCGGAGAAGACATTCCCATATGAGGAGGTGAAGGAGTCTATTCGGTCAGCCGTCATGTACTCGAAATTCGAGGATGCCCGGAAGGAATACGTCGAGGAATTGAAAAAGAAGTATAAACTCGTCATCCACGAGAAGGAAGCGGAGGCGTTGAAGGAGAAGATTAAGAAATTTTACGAAAAGAAGAAGGATTTTAAGAAGGTTAACCCCCATTGAGGGAACGAGGAGGGATACCTGTGAAACTGACAAAACGCCTGTATCTTTCGCTTCTCGTCGTTCTTCTCTCGCTGTGTTGCATTTCTCTCCCCGCTTCTTCCACGCCTGCGCCGAAGGTGACCGAGGTGGGGCAGAAAGTGGGAAACATCTCTTTCTCCGACCTGGACGGGAAGAAATTCGAGATGGAGGACCTCCTGAAGAAGTACCGGGTCGTCGTCATCAACTTCTGGGGACTCCGCTGCGCTGCCTGCATCCAGGAGATGCCGCACCTTCAGGCCCTCCACGAAAAGTACGGGAAAAGGGTTAAAGTCCTGGGCGTTAATGTCGATGCGGTAGATGGAGGGTTTCTCAAGGAGCAGATGGAGTTCATGGGATTGAAAGTCTCCTACACTCTCGTGCCGGACCAGGAGTTCAAGCTCATCGACTACTTTGGCTTAAACGCAGCGCCGCTGACCATCGTCGTCGACGGGGAGGGGATAGTCCGCTACCGGCACGAGGATTACAGGCTTGGAGACGAAAAAGAACTGGAAAAAGTTGTCAGAGAGATTCTTGAGTCCGGCGAGAAGTGATTTTTTTGAGACCTTTCCGGGCTTCGGGAGAGGGTATCGTGAGAGCGTCATTTATTATTCACATAGCGGGAGGGTTGATTTTTCTCTTTCTCGTCGCAACCCTCTCCTGCACCCCTCGAGGAAGTGTTGCCTCCCTTCCCGGGGATATTGCCTCTCTGAAGCTTCAAGACGCCCGGACGGGGAACTTCTACGAGATTCCAAAACTGCTGGAGAAATACGACAGGATATTCCTCAACTTCTGGGGACTCCGCTGCACCTCCTGCCTCGAAGAGTTGCGCCACCTGAACGCTTTTTACCGCAAATCAGGGAAAGACGGAGTCTTCTTCGCCGCCGTCAACACCGACGGACTCCCGGCAGGCGAACTTCTCCGGCAGATGGAGTCAAAAGGAGTGGAGATTCGTTTTCCCGTCATCGCTGACCCGGACATGACCGTGACCGAGGTCTTCGCCAACGGATTTATCCCCCACAACGTCGTCATTTCAAGAGATGGGGTCATTTTCGAGAGGACCGGGTTTAACAGGGAAATTTACGAGCAGTTGACGAGTATACTTTCACGCCGGGATTGAATCGCTCATGATGGGGGAGAAGGGAAACATCCTCTCCATAAGTCTCGTTGCATTTGTACTCCTCATTCTCCTCTCTCAGGCCCGGGGGAGATACCTGGCCGACGGGAGATTCGACCCGAATTACAATCCCCACGATTTCATCGACGATTCCGGGGCATGCCCGAGGTGCCACTACGTCGACGAGAGAGGGACGATGGACGAGACCGGCTTCATTCCTCAACTGGTTGATTTCTGCCACGAGTGTCACACCGTAGAGGACCTTGGAAGGTCTCACCCCATCGGCGTCGACCCTACAGATGTCTACTGGCGCCTCCGTCTCCCTGACGACTTTTACCTCGACACCGAACACAATATGACCTGCATCACCTGTCATAAAGGTCACGGCAAGTATCTGTCGACGGAGAAGACGTTCCCTTTTCAAAAACCGGTCAACCCTGACGCGGAAAAGTGGGGAGAGCCTTATTACTATAAAACGTATTACGTCCGGAGGTCAGACCCCGAGAAGGGGTATGCGGTGATGTGCAACGAATGCCACGAGGGGTATCTGGAGTGAAGAGCCGGAGGAAGATATACTTCGTCCGGCAGGGGATACAGGGAGGGTTTGCCCTCTCCGTGATTTTCGTCCTCCTCACTTGCGGGGTCCTCCTGGCCTGGTTTCTCTACAGGGACCTGAAGTTGAACCTCACCACCTGTCTGACCTTCGCCCACATTAAGTGTGACAGGCCGATTGAACTGGTGAAGGAGACCGTTGCTCGGTATTCCCTTTACGGTCTCGGCGTTGCCCTTTTCCTCTCCGCCGGAGTGGGTTACTACTTCATCTCAAGGGTGAGGAAGGGCCTTTCCGTCCTGGAAGAGGAGATGAGGGAGTTTCTCGAGAAGGGAGAGGTGACTCTTCGGCCGGGGAGGTATCCCGTGGAGATAGAAATTTTGAGGGAGAAATTTCATCGATTCGTCTCCTCTCACTCGGATAAAATGAGGGAGGTCCGGGACCTGGCGCGCCAGGCAAGGGAGATTATCGAAGATGAGGGGGTTTCTTCGGGGAGGAGTCAGGGGGCTCTGGAGAAACTCGTGGAAGCGATTACCCGGGAGGGGCGGATGTGACGGAGACCAGGTCTCTCAGATTCGAGGTGAAGATACTCGCTCTTGTTGTGGGTGGAGTATTTCTCTCGTCCCTCGTGGCGGGGGGCGCATTCCTCGTTTTCTTCGGCCGGCCCTTCAGCACGAGCTTCACGGACACGCTTCACACCCTGAAGCACCTGAAGGAATTCCTCTTCCCCATCGTTACTTTTGCTCTCCTCGTTTTCCTCCTCGTGTCCAGTCTGTTGATCTTTCTCGTTTCCATTTTTTCCCTGCACAGAATCGCCGGCCCCACGGTCAGAATAGAGAGGGTCATCGAGGGGATGGAAAGGGGAGACTTTCAGGAATCTGTTTCTCTGAGAAAGGGAGACGAACTCCGCGGATTCGCCCGGACGCTGGAGGAGGTGAATAGAAAGGCACACAGAGACCGTCTGAAACTCAGGGAAGCAGGAGAGAGATTGATGAGGGAAATGGACCTTTTAAGGGAAAGTCCCGGGGATGAAGAGAGTCGGGAGAAATTAATGGGAATTCTGAGGGAACTCGAGGAGGCTGCCGGTGCGGAGAGGTGAAAAGTTCGGTGCAGTGATTCGTCCCCTCGCGTGGACTTTTCTCGCCGTCGCGTTTTTCCTCCTTCTGAGCAAAACGGCGATGGGAGAAGAGTCCCTTCCGAAGGTGGACCAGTCCCGGTACATCGGGTCGGAAAAGTGCGGCGAGTGCCACGACAAGCAGTATCGCGGGTGGGTGAAGACTTTCCACAGCACCGTCATTCAGGACGCGAGAAAACACCCCGAGGCAATTCTCGGGGATTTTTCCGACCCCAACCTTCCCTTCAAAAAAGAGGACATCTGGTACACCATCGGGGGGCACTGGGACCAGAGGTATCTCACGAAAATCGGGGACGACTTTTACGTCCTTCCGAGACTCTGGTCCGTGCAGAGTCAGAAGTGGCGGCCCTACTCCACCTGGGCGTGGAGGCGTCGCCCCTATTCCAAATACTGCGCCGGGTGCCACGCCGTGGCCTACGACCCGGCAACGAAAACCTACGCGGAGCACACCGTCGGGTGTGAGGCCTGCCACGGTCCGGGGAAAGAACACGCCCTGGACCCGCGGGAGGATAACATCGTCGACCCGGCGAAACTCCCGAAGGACCTGGCTGACATGATATGCGCCTCCTGTCACGTCAGGGGGAAGGATCTGACCGGGCAGTTTTACTACCCCGTCGGGTTCGTGCCGGGGGAGGACCTGGCGAAGTACATGGTCCCTCTGGAAAAGGAGGAGAACGAGTCGGTCCGGGAATCCATTCTCCGCCTCTGGAACAAGTGGAAGACAGACAGGGAGACTCAAGCCCGGTCCCGCTGTCAGGTCTGCGGTATCCACACGAAGAAGAAACCGAAACTCAACGGAAACGACGTCAATTCCTTCTGCATGGGGTGCCACGAGTACGAGGACAGGTTTGCCGACCACACCCACCACGGCCCGGAGACGGGGATAACCTGCACAGACTGTCACAAGCAAAAGCCCGTGGAGGAGGACCCGGAGAAGGAGGACGTCCACTCCTACTCCTACTTCCTCGTCCATCCCTTGAACTGCTGGGACAAGGAAATTTACAAGTATTGCGGGAAGTGCCACGCCGACAAGGGGACTGACTGGGCTTTCAGGAAGTACACCGAGTGGAGATTCCCCGTGGTGGTGGACCATTGAACGTGAATAGG
>RFHC01000156.1 GCA_003696505.1 Deltaproteobacteria bacterium | reverse complement strand
TCTATTCGGGAGAAATTGCAGAATCTTCCTCAAAGCGAGAGGAACGGGCACGCTCTGTGAATAAACCTCCCCTGACTACCGATGATAAAGGAGCACTTTCATGAAGCTCGGGAGAAGCACTCGAAAAAGCAGAGCAACCCTCTACTTTCTCACCGTTTCCCTCCTGACAGGTACTGCCTCACAGGCACTTGCCGGGGAATCAGGAAACATCAGCCCCGGAGACACCTCCTTCCTCCTCTTCTCTTCCGCGCTCGTCCTCCTCATGACGCCGGGGCTTGCCATATTCTATGCGGGCATGGTGAGGGCGAAAAACGTCCTCTCCTCCATCATGCACTCCCTCATCTCAATGGGAATCGTTCCCATCATCTGGGTAGTTTTCGGATATTCCCTCGCCTTCGGAACTGACCACGGGGGCATCATCGGTGGTCTCAACCACCTCTTTTTCCACGGAGTGGGGGGAGCACCTTCTCCCGACTACGCGTCGACGGTGCCGCACGTCTCCTTCGCTCTATTCCAAATGATGTTCGCCATCATCACCCCTGCCTTGATAAGCGGCGCCATTGCAGAGAGGATGAAGTTTTCCGCGTACACCCTCTTCATCACTCTCTGGCTCGTGCTCGTCTACATTCCCCTCGCCCACTGGGTCTGGGGAAAGGGCGGATGGATTGGACGGATGGGGGCCCTCGACTTCGCAGGCGGAACGGTAGTCCACATCAGCTCAGGCATCTCTGCTCTGGCCGCCGCCCTCTGTCTCGGACGAAGGAAGGGGTTTCCCCGGGAATCGATGCCGCCCCACAACCTCCCCCTCACCATCCTTGGTGCCGGAATCCTCTGGTTCGGATGGTTCGGATTCAACGGAGGTTCCGCCCTCGAATCGTCGGGCCTGGCCGCAGTTGCGTTCACGAACACCCACGTCTCTGCCGCCTCAGGAGCATTCGGGTGGGCATTTTACGAGTGGGTCAAAAGGAAGAAACCAACGGCCCTGGGGACAGCATCGGGCGCCGTTGCCGGGCTCGTGGCCATCACTCCTGCAGCCGGCTTCGTCACTCCCGCGGCGTCAATCCTCTTCGGATTTCTGGCGGGCATCGTCTGCTACTGGGGAATTCACCTGAAGTTCCGTTTCGGATTTGACGACTCTCTCGACGTGGTCGGAATCCACGGTCTGGGGGGAACTCTCGGGGCAATTCTGACGGGACTTTTCGCAACGACGGCAATAAATCCCGCCGGGGCAAACGGCCTTTTTTACGGAAACGGGAAACTCCTTCTCATCCAGGCGGGAAGCGTCATCGCAACTCTCATATACGCTTTCTCTATCTCCTTCGGACTCCTCAAGCTCATTGACGCGACGGTCGGTCTCCGCGTCGACCTGGAAAGCGAAGTGACGGGTCTCGACCTGACCCAGCACGGAGAAACGGGATACAATCTCTGAAAAAGAATGGAGAAGAGTTTCTCATGAAGGTGACCGTCCTCCAGCACGTTCCCTTTGAAGGTCCCGGTCTCATCAGAAAATGGGCTTCTGAGAGGGGACACAACCTGGAGGAGGTCTTCCTTTACGAGGATAGTCGCCTTCCGGAAGCGATGGACCTGGAATTCCTCGTCGTCATGGGGGGACCCATGGGCGCGGGGGACGAGGATAAATACCCCTTCCTCAGGGGAGAGAAATCGCTCATCGGTGAGTCCGCTCAAAGGGGAATACCCATCCTCGGAATATGTCTCGGCGCTCAACTCATCGCCTCTGCCCTCGGCGCTCCAGTGGAGAAAAACCGCTTTCGGGAAATCGGCTGGTTTCCCGTGAAGCTGACGGATACGGGAAAGAAGGAAAAGGTCTTCTCACACCTGGCGGAGGAGTTTCCCGCCTTTCACTGGCACGGAGACACCTTCCACATACCAGACGGCGCGCGGCACGCGGCTTTCTCAGAGGGATGTAAAAATCAGGCATTCGTCTGGGGAGAAAAAGTTGTGGGGCTTCAGTTCCACCTGGAGATGGACGAGGATGCAGTGGAGAAAATTCTTACCGCATCGGGAAAGTACTGGAAGGATGACGAGCCCTTCGTCCAGAAGCCGGAGGTCATTCGCTCTCTCACGAAAATCCACTCCTCTACGGCGGCGTCCCTCCTCTTTCCTCTCCTTGACGCCCTCGCGGAGAGGTGAAACATTCTCTCCCACACCTCAAGGAAACTCTGACAGAACTTCACCCTGCCATGGAAACGACCTGAAGGATTTCCTCTGCCGCCCTCCTGAGGAGCTCCTCGTACTTCTCCAGGTCGACGGAATCGTCCGGGGAGAAGAAGCCGAGGGAGCGCGCCTTCGGGACCTCCCCCTTCCCTCCGGTGGAGGTGAGGACGAAGGCGATTTTCTCCCCCGGGGGCAGATTCACCCCCCTTCCCAGGAGCTCCCTCACCGCCCAGGCTGCCGCCGTGTTCTCGCCGTAAGCGGAAGCGGGCTTGGAGAGGCGTCTCACGACGGCCAGCTCTTCAGGAGGGACGAGACCGCTCAGCAGGTCCTCCCGATAGGCCCGGTAAATCTCCTCCAGGAGCTCTCCGGCTTGCGCCAGCTCTCTCCTGTCCCGGCACCCGGAAAGGACCTGGAGCATCTCCTCCTGCATCCGCTTCGCCAGCGGGGGAGTGTCCCTTCTGCGGCAGGCAAGCCCTCTCACCTTCACTTCACCTCCCCGGAAGAGGCCGACAAACCGGGAGGGGACGGGGACTCCGGGTCTCGTCTTCGAGGGAAGAAAGGCAATCCAGCGGTAGACACCCTCCAGCGCCACCTCCAGCCCCGCGGCCTCGCTCATGCGACGGCCCAGCGCCTCGTACTCCTCGAGAGAGGCTCCCTCCTTCTTCACCCAGAGGGCATCGGTGAGGCCGTGGAGGAAGGAAAATCCCTCCCTCTCCGCCACCTCCTTTGCCGTGAGGAGCGCATCCCTCCCGAGGGCGGTAACGGCCTCGTGCGCCTCTATCTTCCCGAATCGGGCGTTCCGGTAGCCGAGGAAACCGAAGCTGACGACGAGAATCCACTTGAGCGCCGTCTGCCGGGCGGTGAAGACCTTCGACTCTCCGGGAGAAGCCGCCTCCCTCGCCCGTCTTTTCAGGACCCGCCTCCTCTCGAGAATCGGCTCCAGCACCTCCGGAATGAGCCCCCTCCTCTTCCGGCAGGTGCGGGTCCCCGTCTCGGGAATCGCCGGGCCCCCGCAGCAGGGGCAGTCGAGCGTCTCCGGGGATATGTTGTTCTTCGCCATGATGGTGGGATACATGGAAGCGAAGTCGAACTCCGCCACCTCCTCGAACACCCCCAGAGGAGGAGCATAGACGAGCCCTCCCTTGTCCGCCTCCACGAGGGAGGCGGCGTCGCGGAACTGTTCCACCTGCCGCTTCCGGGAGGGAACGAGAATCCCCTGCCTGAGAGCCCTCTCCACTTCCATGGCGGAGATGATGGTCCCCGGCGAAGCCCGGCAAACCCGTTCGAGGGAAAGACGGGAAAGCCTCGTCAGTTCCACGAGCCCCTCCAGGCCGACCTCGCCGAAGAGAAAAGAATTTCTCCTGTCCAGGTGTATCCGGCCGGGGAAGGAGGCCCTGCCCGCGCGGTAGATGATTCTCCCGTAGGAGAAAAAGGAGCGTCCCCTGCCCCCTCCCCGGACCGCCTCAGGAGCCCCTTCCCGGGAGAGGCCCGTCGGAATCCCCGTGAGGCGGGAGATTTCCAGGAGCCGGGGGAAGAGGAATTCATCCCCCCACTCGGAGACAATCAGGTCCGGGTCGAAGGAGAGGAGGAGGGAACGAAAGGAGCGGATGAACTCTTCTCCCTCCTCCCACCGGAGTTCGAAGGTCTCCCCCTCGCAGGAAACCTCCAGGGATACCCAGGGCTGATGGGAGGGGCTCACCCCCTTTCTCCCGACGGGACGGACTTCGGCGACGGTGAGGGGAGGGAGGGAATAATCGAGAGCCCAGTTCTCCTCCAGGGGAGAGAGAGCCCTCGCCTCCCCCGCCCCGTCAGCCTCCACCTCCACCTTCCCCAGGGGAAAGGCTCCCGTCTGAATAAAGAACAACTCTTCCACCGGCAGGTCGCTGGAGTAGAGGCTCTCCCCGCCCGCGAGGTTTTCCGCCACCCTGACGAGGAAGCGGAAAGCCCGGGGAGAAGGAGCCTCCACCTTCAGGGCAAGCACCTGCCGGCCCGAGAAAAACTCCCTCTTCTCCTCAAAGGAAACCCTCGCTCCTTTCCCCTCGAGGAGCTGAGCCGCCCGCCTGAGGCGCCCTTCCTGCCCGGCCAGGTAGAAGGAGGGGGAAAGGCGCATCCTGAAAGGGCGGACTTCGCCTGAGGTCCCCTTCACCCAGAAGGATACGCCGGTGGCGGTTTCCCTCGCGTCGAGAATCCATCCGCTGAAAAATTCCACGAGTCTCCTCCGGCGAGAAGGCATAACGGGCTGGGATACCTTTCGGCTCTGCCCAGGTTCCCGCCGTCCCGTGGGACGGGAGCGGATAAACCGCTCCCCTACGTTTTTTTCAACACCTGTCTACCGGCTTTCGAACCGCAATTTATCATTCCGCATTCCGCAATCCACATTCCGAAATTCCAGAAAACGGGAGCGGATAAACCGCTCCCCTACAGTGTTTTCGGTGGATCGGTGGTTCGTCGCTTCGGATGCTCGGAGCTCGTCGGTCCGATGACAGATTCCGCATTCCGAACTCCGCATTCCGAAATCGCGGAAAACGGACCGGTACAACCTTTGGCTCCGCTCAGGTTCCACCACGCCCCTACAGGTTTTCCGGTTGTTCGGTGGATCGGAGGATCGTTTGCTCGTTGTTCCGGCAATTCGCGTTTGAAGGATTCCGCATTCCGCAATCCGAATTC
>RFHC01000155.1 GCA_003696505.1 Deltaproteobacteria bacterium | reverse complement strand
CATCATCATCCTCGGTCTGCTCGCCGGTCTTGTCGTCCCAAAACTCATCGGACGAACCGAACAGGCGAAACAGACGCAGGCGAAACTCCAGATACGCAACATCGAGCAGGCTCTCAAGCTTTTCAAGCTCGACAACGGTTTCTACCCGAGCACGGAACAGGGGCTCCAGGCGCTCGTGACGAAACCGGAAACGGGGAGAATCCCGAAGAATTACAGGGAAGGTGGATATCTCGACCGGGTCCCCAAAGACCCCTGGGGGAACGACTACGTGTACATTTCTCCAGGACAGCACGGAGACTACGACATCATCTCCTACGGAGCTGACGGTGTCCCGGGAGGTGAAGGTGAAGATGCCGACATCACCTCCTGGCAGGACTGAAGGGGGCGGCTTCACTCTCGTCGAACTGGTGCTCGTCCTCGCAATCGTCTCTCTCCTCCTTCTCACGGTCCTCCCCAAAATCCCCTCCATCATCGGGGGAACCGGTGAAGAGACAATTTCCCTCCTTACCGGTCGAATAGAAGCTCTCCTCACAGAGGCCCCTCTTTCTGGAGAAGGGGGAATCCTCACAATAACCATTCCTGACGGTCCGGTAACCTTCTCTCCCGTGGACGAAAAGGGAAGGTCGTCGTGGGAAGTCTCCCTCCTCCCTCACTATTCAGTAAAGGAAGTGAAAACGAACTTCGGCATCACCTACACGGAGGGAAAGGTAAAAATTCCCCTCTCCCCCTCGGGATTCCTTCCGGAGACCAGGTTGATTCTCGTCGACAGGAAAACGGGGGAAGAAGTGGCTCTGACCGTTGACCCCTTCGAGGGGAGAGTAAGAGGTGAGAGGTGAGCTCGTGAAAAGAGACGGATTTACGCTCCTGGAGGTCCTCGTTTCGCTAGCTATCTCGGCACTCATCCTCTTCCTCGCCTTCGCCGTCAACTCGCGTTCCATCGACTCCGTGCGGGAATCCAGGCGGGATATTACTCTCCTCTCCATAGCCGAGGACCTGCTCATTGAAGAAACGGCCGGGTTTCCCGACCTGGGGAAAAAATCCGGCGAGATAACTGAACCCGGATTTTCCGGGACCTACACCGTGACCGTCCGGGAGACACCTCACCCGGATGCCCGGGAAGTTGTCATCACCGTCGTGGCTGGAGAGGAGGGTCAGAGGAGGATCACCGAGATTCACGGAGTGGCAATCCGGTGAAGGGGAAAAGGAGAGGTTTCACCCTCGTCGAAATTCTCGTCGCCCTTGCGGTCCTTTCCGTCCTCACTCTCCTCCTCTATCTCTCCTTCCTTTCCATCACGAACACATCCTCTGCCGTCGAGGAATATTCAAAGAGAACACGGATTCTCCTCCACTTCCTGACAACCCTGGAAAGGGACCTGTCAGGCGCCTTCTACACCTCATCGTTCCCCCCTGCTCGATTTTCCCTCTCCGAGGTGGAACTCGGGGGAGAACGACTCTCCTCTCTCGGATTCACCGCGTTTACCCCCGACTTCTCTTCCGTCCTTGAGGGGGCGACAGAAATCACCGCTATCGAGTACGAACCGGAAATAGAGGAAAACGGAGAAACCTTCCGTATCGTGAGAAAAGTCACGTTAAACCCGCACATTCCGGACTACGAAAGGGAGGTCTCCGGCACCGTCCTGACGGGAGTCCGGTCATTCCGGGTCCTCGCCTTCGATAACAGAGATGACCGGGATGGGGCGGCGTCGTGGGACACCGAGGGGAAGAGGAAACTCCCCTGGAAAGTGACCGTAGAGGTGACTCTCGACGACGGACTTTCCGTATCCCGTTCGTTCCCCCTCCCCCTGACGGGAGCCGTCTCCACTTTTTTCAACTCCGGCAGGAGGAGCGGGTCGTGAGAAAATCTCGCAAAAGAGAAAGGGGCATCGCCCTCATCATCACCCTCCTCATTCTCGGGCTCGTCACCACCGTCCTCCTCTCCAGCTCATCCCGGACGTCCCTGGACCTGACGCTCTCCACCCTTTACGGTAACAGGGTGAGGGGGAAATACATCGCCGAGGGAGCCCTCAAAGCCGCTCTCATTGCACTGAGAGAAGATGCGGGGATGAACTCCTACGACACCCTTGACGAGATATGGTCCCGTCCATCTCCTCCCATTCAGTTCGGCGAAGGGGAAGCGCTTATCACCGTCGTCGACGAAGAGAGAAAGTTCAACATCAACTCCCTCATCCTTCCGGGAGGACTGGCTCCGAACGAAAGGATGGTTGCCATTTTCCAGGGACTCCTGACCGAACTGGGAATCGACCCTCTCCTGACAGACGCCGTCCTCGACTGGCTCGATTCTGACGACACTCCCAGACCGGCCGGGGCGGAATCGGAATACTACTCCTCTCTCCCCCATCCCTATTCTCCGAAAAACGACCTCTTCGACACCCTTTCTGAACTCCTCCTCGTCAGAGGTTTCACCCGAGAGGTCTACGAAAAACTGGCTCCTTTCATCACCGTCCACAGCTCCGGGAAAATCAACATCAACACTGCCCCTCCGGAAATTCTCCGGGTCCTCGCTCTGGGAGAGGAACCGGAATTTCAGGGGCTTCTTGATGAAAGGAGCGTGGAAGACGTGATAAATTACAGGTCTGAAAACCCGTTTGAAAAGCCGGAGGACCTGGGCAACGTCTCCTCGTCCCTCGAGGAACTGTACCGGAAGACGAGAATCAGGGAGGTCATCACCACCTCTTCCACAACTTTCACGGTCGATGCCATCGCCCGGGTCGGAAAGGGCAGGTACAGAATCGTCTCCCTCCTCACCCGGAGCGGAGAATCCGTTGAGGAGATTTCGAGAATCGTCTATTAAGGGGAGGATGGAATGAAAAAGAAACTTCTCACGCTTTTCCTCGCGGGAGTCATCGCTTTCACGGGCACAAACGCGCTGGCGGGAGTTTCCGTCGACCTCTTCGATAACCTGGCCTCTCCGCCGGAGGCATCCCAGCCCGACTCGACTCTCTCCGGCTCAACCCTGCTCATCACTTTCCGTGGAGACGACGGCGCCTCGAGAAAAATCTATTACATGGAGGCGGACGCCTCTCTCGACTTCTCAGACGATACACTGACGGGAGACCAGGTCAGGACTCTTGACCCGCTCCTCGTGGACGAGACAACCCCCGCATACACGGAGGGGCTCTTCCCCACCATTCTCCCCTTCACTGTTTCCGGTGTTCAGAAGGCGGGAATCCTCTTCTCAGGGGACGGGAATCTCCTCTTCGCCACTATTGACCTCTCATCCGGCGCCGTCGAGTCCGTCACATCCGTACCAACCTCTCTGACGGGGAACATTAACTCTCTCGATGCGGATATTGATTCCGCGGGAAGGGTCCACGCAGTTCTCTCCATGAGAAACACAGACGACGAAATCTCATACGTATCCTTCGAGGCCTCTGACCCAACGAACGCATCGACTTTCTTCGAATCGGCAGCCTTTGCCGTCTCGAAACAGGCTGAATGCGGGGGGAATCCCCCACAGGTTTCCGTAT
>RFHC01000154.1 GCA_003696505.1 Deltaproteobacteria bacterium | reverse complement strand
GTTTGAGGAGGAAAGTGAGAATCTTCTCGGCGAAGAGGTAACACCCGGCCGAGGTGATTCCGAGGGCGATGAAGGCCCTGATGAGCCTCGTCCGGAGCTCCTCCAGGTGTTCTGTGATGGGAAGTTTTTCTTCCTGCATCAGGCGGGCGGGTCTCCGGAAGGGGAGTCTTTTTCTTTCTCCGCCGAATGGTCAGTGCCGGCAGCAGGGGGGGAGGTTTTCTCTCCTTCCTCGACGGCCTGATAGAGTTCTTCCCTTACCTTCCTCTGTATATCAGAAATCTCCTTCAACTCCTCCTTCAGTTCTTCCTCGGAAACCGCTTCCTGAAAGTTCCTTTTCACTTCGTCTGCGGCTTTTTTGAACTCGGCGAAGCCCTTTCCCAGGCTCTTCGCCAGTTCGGGAAGTTTGCTCGGCCCGAAGAAGATCAGGGCGATGAGGAGAATGAGGAGGATTTCTTGAAAACCGATTCCGAACATTGAACTTTTCTCCCTCCTGTTGTCATACCCATTATAAAACCGCACGAGGAGAAGGGAAACGGATATTAATCGTCCGGCCGATCGGCCGGGTGTGTATATAATAAATAAAACAGCTTTTTTCCTGCCATTGCCGGGAGGAGTGGCGACAATGAAAATGGCGGTGGGGATTGACTGCGGAACCTCGTTCCTGAAAATTGCGCTCAAACTGCCGTCTCTCTCCAGGGAGTTAAAGGAACTGCTTGAAGAGAGGGGATTTGGGGGATTTCCCTACCGCTCTGGAGGAGACGAGTTCTACCTCCTGTCACCCAGGGTCGTTCACGGGGACCCGGCGGGAGTCGTTTCCCACATCCTTGCCCCCCTCATCGAGGTCCTCCAGGAGGAGGGTTTTCAGGTGATAGGGGCCGCAACCGGCCGTCTGGGGAAGAGAATCTCTCAGTTGACGGGACTCCCTTACGAAAACGATTTCCGCTGCATTCTCAGGGCGGTTGAGAGGTTTCACCCTGAGGTGAGAACCCTTTTCGAGATGGGCGCAGAAACCTCGAAATTCATCCGGTTCGCTGAGAGAGACGGGAAGTTGCAGATTCTCGAATACGGGATGAACGGAGAGTGTGCTGCCGGGACGGGTTCTTTCATCGACCAGCAGGCAGCGAGGATGCGGATAGATGTCCGGGACATCGGAGAGATGACGAGGAATCTGACGCGGAGCGCCTCCATCGCGGGAAGGTGCAGCGTCTTCGCCAAATCCGACATGATTCACGCCCAGCAAAAGGGATACACCCCCGAAGAAATAATGAAAGGGCTCTCCGAGGCAGTGGCGAGGAACTTCAAGAGCGCCGTTGTCCGGGGGCGGGCTATCGAACCGCCTGTCCTCTTCGTCGGAGGGGTTTCTTTAAACGAGGCTGTTGCCCGGTCTCTGAGGGAAGTTTTCGAACTGGATGAAAGGGAGTTCTCCTCGTCTCCGGTGGGTGTCCACCTTCCGGCCCTGGGGGCCCTTCTCGCCGCCGGCGAAGAGGGGAAATGGCAGACCTCCGGGAGGGGGGAGAGAAAAAGTTCGGGACAGGCGCGATTTCCTTTCCACCCACCCCTCAGCCGTGATGGAGTCGTTTTCCTCCGGGACGAGGTCGAGAGTGTCTCCACCGATGCAAATTACACGGGCGGTGCCTATCTCGGGATAGATATCGGCTCGGTGAGCACGAACTTCGCTCTCCTGGACGAGGAGGGGAGGGTCCTTGACGAGGTTTACGTCCGGACGGAGGGGAGGCCCGTTCAGGTTGTCCGGGATAACCTCCGCCGACTCGGGGAAAAGTGGGAGGGGCGGGTGAAAATTCTCGCCGTCGGGACCACCGGTTCAGGGAGAGAACTTGTGGGTGAACTGGTGGGCGCTGACGTGGTCATCGACGAGATCACCGCTCACAAAACGGGCGCCCTCATGGTAGCGGAGAAGTATTTCGGTTCGGGCGTTGACACGATTTTCGAAATCGGTGGACAGGATTCGAAGTTTATATCCCTCAGGGAAGGGGTCGTCGTCGATTTCGCCATGAACGATGCCTGCGCTGCCGGGACGGGCTCCTTTCTGGAAGAGCAGGCGGAAAAGCTGGGAATCGACGTGAAGAAGGATTTTGCTCCCCTCGCGTTCTCCTCCAGAACGCCTTTGAGGCTGGGTGAGAGGTGCACCGTTTTCATGGAGCAGGACATCAGTTCCTACATGAAGAGAGGGGCGAGGCAGGAAGACCTCGTTGCGGGTCTCGCTTACGCAATTGTGTTCAACTACCTCAACCGGGTCGTGCGGGGGAGAAAAATCGGCGAGAGGATCTACTTCCAGGGAGGAACGGCGTACAACGATGCCGTAGCCGCCGCTTTTTCCTGCGTCCTCGGGAGGCAGGTCGTCGTTCCCCCGCACAACGGTGTCATGGGGGCGATTGGGGCCGCCCTCGTTGCCCGGGAGAAAAGACAGGTTCTCCGACAGGAGTCGAGGTTTCGGGGGTTTGACCTCTCCCTCGTCCCCATCGAGACGAGGGAGCTTTCCTGCAGGGGGTGCTCCAACGAATGCGAGGTCAAGGAGATAACCGTTGCGGGGGAGAAGACGTACTGGGGGGACAAGTGCTCGGAGAAGTTCAGAAGGCCGGCAAAGGTTCCGAGAGAACCGGTGGCTGAGGACCTGATTCAGGCGAAGAATGCCCTCCTCCAGGGAGCGCTCGATGAACTGGAGGGGAAGGGGAAGCTCACCGCGGCCGTTCCGAGGACGATGTACTTTTACGAACGTTTCCCGTTCTGGGCCGGCTTTTTCCGGGAACTGGGGATAGGGATCGTGGCAACGCCCAGGACGAACAGGAAAATCGCCGAGGAAGGATTCGAAATTTCTGTGGCAGAGCCCTGTTTCCCCATCCAGGCTGCCCTGGGGCACATCTCGTATATGGTAAGAGAACTGGGAGATGCGGACTTTTTCTTCGTCCCGAACGTCATCAACGCG
>RFHC01000153.1 GCA_003696505.1 Deltaproteobacteria bacterium | reverse complement strand
TCCCCGTCCCTTTCCAGCCGCAGGGGTGAGGCGCAGAAAAGGAATTCCACTCCCTCTTTTACGGCCTCCTCGTATTCCTCCCGGTAAGCCGGCATGTCCGCTTCCCTCCTCCGGTAGCAGACGGTCACTTCTCCGCCGAGGCGGAGCGCCGCCCGGGCGCTGTCGACGGCGCTGTTTCCCCCTCCGATGACCGCCACCGGTTTCCCTTTGAGGGGTGGAGGGTTAACCCGCACCGCTTCGAGGAAGGAGGAGGCGGTCACCACGGTCCGGCCGTCGGGGCGAATCCCTTCAGGCGGAGTTTCCTCCCAGGCCCCCGTGGCAACGCAGAGCGCGTCCGCCTCTCTCGCGAGGGAGGGGATTTCCCGGGGAGAAACTTCCCTCCGGACGAACTCTATTCCCCCTTCGAGGAGCCGGGTTATTTCCGCTGCCGGAACTCCCGCCGGGAGGCGGTACTCGGGGATGATGTGGGTGAGCATCCCGCCCGGACGCCCTTTCCTGTCGTAAAGAATGACCCGAAACCCCCGCTTCCGCATCTGGTAAGCGAAGGAGAGGCCGGCCGGCCCCGAGCCGACGACGGCGATTTTCCCCTCTCTCCCCTTCCGGGGGAGGTCGAGGGGATACCTCTCAGAGAGGGCGGAGTCTCCGACGAATCTCTCCAGTGACCCGATGGCGAGGGACCTGTCGAATTTTTCCCTCGTGCACTCCTTCTCGCAGAAACGGTAGCAGACCCTCCCCGTCGTGGAGGGAAGGGGGTTCCTCTCCGCGATTTCGAAGAACGCCTCTTTCGTTTTCCCCTTTTTGACGTGGTCGAGGAATATCTCGACCCTCGTCCCGATAGGACATCCGCTCCTGCAGGGGGAGACGTGCTCTCTGACGATGGGCCTGAGGTGCCGCCACTCCTCTTTGGTTAAATCGGCCGTGCTCTTCCAGCCGAGGGGCGGGACACCCCTTACTGCCGCCTTTTCCCTCACCTCTTCACCTCCAGGCGTTCGACCTTTCTGTATGCCTTCTCCATTCCGGCAATGTCCCTTTCACTCTTCTTGCCGAGGACCTTCTCTATCCCGAAGGTCAGGTCTTCCACGGAGAGGAGGCCGGTGGCTTTTCCGAAAGCCCCGACCATGACGGTGTTGACGATGGGGCTCGTCGCCGTGCCCAGTCCGTGGGAGAGAGCGATTCCGCTTCCGTCGACGGCGAATACTTTCCACCGCCCGTTGAGGGCAGGGAGACGGGAGAGGGCGTCCTCGCCGTGGAGATTCATGACGGCAGTCCCTCCCTCTTTGAGCCCGGTGAAGACGCTTTCTTCCAGGGACAGGTGAGGGTCCAGGACGAGAATCACCGTCGGTTCTCTGATGAGGCACCTTTCTCTTATGGGAGCGTCCGAAACCCTCGTACAGGCGAAAACGGGGGCGCCCCTCCGCTCGACGCCGAAAAAGGGGAAGGACTGGACGAACTTCCCCTGCCGGAAAAACGCCCAGGCGAGAATTCGGGAGGCAAGGACGGCGCCCTGACCTCCTCTCCCGTGTATCCGTATCTCCAGCACTGCCTCACCCCGTGTAGAGGACGACGATGGCCCTGGCTTTTCCCTTCCCCACTCCCCGGAAGGCGTGGGGCACGTCCGAATTGAAGTAGAGGGAATCCCCGGGCTTCAGGGTGATGACCGTCTCCGGCGTCCTGAATTCCAGTTCTCCTTCCAGGAGGTGGAGAAACTCCTCCCCGCCGTGAGAGAGCATGGGGACCTCCTCGTCGATTTCCGAGTCAAATTCGACGAGGAAAGGCTCCATGTGCTTGTCCGCCTTCCTGTGGGAGAGCGATTCGTAAGAGTAGGAGAGAGGGTCCTTGCCTCTGGGGAAGCGCCGCTTCACCTTCTTCCTCTCGTCCGAGCGGACCACCTCGATTTTCATCTCCCTTTCGCTCTCCTGGAAAAAGTAGCCGATGTGGACGCCCAGCGCCCGGGAGATTTTCAGGAGAGTTGCCACCGGAGGTATGACGACGTCGTTTTCCACCTGTGAGATGAGAGCCTTGGACAGGCCTGTTGATTCCGCCACGTCCTGAATGGTGAACCCTTTTTTCTGCCGCAACGCCCTGATTTTCTCTCCCAGTTTCAGTTCTTTCAGTTCTTCTCTCTCTCCTGCCATCTTTCTCCCCCCTTTTTTCCTGCTTCCATTTTCCTCCTCCCTCGGGGTCAGTGTCAATGAAAAATTTAGTGACACTTAACAATGTTTAGTTAATCGAAACACAAGCGCTTTGCCGTCAGACGAGTGATTCCTGTTATTAAAGTTATTTCCCGGGTTTCCGATAAATTGGGCAGCGGGGAAGAATATGGCTGTCGAGGTCAAGCCGATGGAAATGGAAAACACCCTCCTGTACTCCCAGCTTCTCCACATCCAGAAGATGGAGGCCATGGGGAAGCTGACCAGCGGCGTCATCCACGAGATAAACAACTACCTGGCAACCATCATGGGTAACTGCGAAATCATCAAGATGAAGGAGGAGTTGCCCCGCGAGGTCTCCTCCCGGCTCGACACGATTATCGACACTTCCCACAAGGCTTCCCGGCTCCTCCGGGACCTGCTCGCGTTCACGAGGTCGGGCGAGGGGGGAGTGGAGGTCGTCAGCCCGAACGACGTCGTTTTGAGGATGAAGAAGATGCTGGAGGGTGTTATCGGGGAAAACATAACCCTGTCCCTTTTGCTGGGTGAAGGGGTTTCCCCCGTGAGAGTGGACCCCTCGAAGCTCGAACAGGCAATCATCAACCTGGTCATCAATGCCCGCGACGCGATGCCCACCGGCGGGAAAATAACTATTGAGACGAAAAACATCACTTTTTCCCCCGAGTACATCAAGAAGCACCACATCATGGAAGTGGGGGAGTACGTGATGATAGCCGTCACCGACACGGGAATCGGAATCCCCGAGGAGATTCGGGACAAGGTGTTCAAGCCCTTCTTCACGACGAAGGACGTGGGGAAGGGGTCGGGTCTGGGTCTCTCCACCGTTTACGGCATCGTCAAGGAGCACAGGGGGTACGTTTTCCTCTACAGCGAGGTGGGACAGGGAACCACCTTCAAGATTTACCTCCCCGCCGTTGTGAAGAAGGAGACGGGACGGGATAAGGAGGGGAAAGCCTTCTCCCACGAGGATTTCTGCGGGGATGAGAGAATTCTCCTGGTGGAGGACAACGAGGGCATCCGGGAAACGACGAAGGAGATTCTCGAATCTGCCGGGTACTCGGTCGTCCCTGCCGCGTCGGCAGAGGAGGCGCTCGAGATATTCGAGAGGGACAGCGGCTTTCACCTCCTCCTGACCGACGTCATCCTGCCGGGGAAAAACGGGCGTGAGCTGATGGAGGAACTGCGCGCCCGGAAGAAAGACCTGAAAGTGGTCTTCATGTCGGGATACACCGACGGGGTGCTCTTCGTGAATGGAGTTCTGTACAAGGGGATAAACTTTCTCCAGAAACCCTTCACGAGCCTGGACGTTCTGAAAATCGTCCGTCAGGTCCTCGACGAGAAGTAAGAGGCTTCCTCCTCCCCTCAGCTGTCCAGGACTTCCCTCACCTTTTTCCAGAGTGAGGCTGCGGAGAAGGGCTTGCTGATGAAGTGGAGTCCTTCCTGGATGAGCCCCTCGTGGGCGATGATGTTTTCCGTGTAGCCCGACATGAAGAGGACCTTCACGCCCGGATTGACTCCCCTCACCAGGTCCGCCACTTCCTTCCCGCTCGTCTTCGGCAGGACCACGTCGGTGAGGAGGAGGTTTATTTTCTTCACCTCTTCCGGGTAATTCAGGAGGGCTGTCTCCCCGTCGGGGGCGGAGATGACCCGGTATCCGGCCGTCTCGAGCAGTCCCGTGATGGCCTCGCGGATGTCGTCGTTGTCTTCGACGACGAGGACGAGTTCTCCCTTCCCCTTCGCGAGAGCCTCTTCTCTTTCTCTCCCCGCTTCCTCCGAGAGGGGTTCTTCCGTGGCGGGAAGGTAAACCTTGAAGGTGGTCCCCTTCCCCACCTCGCTGTACACCCAGATGTACCCGCCGTTTTGTTTGACGATCCCGTAGACTGTGGAGAGGCCGAGTCCGGTTCCTTCGCCTTCCGGTTTCGTCGTGAAGAAGGGTTCGAAAATTTTCTCCCTTATTTCTTCCGGTATCCCCCTCCCCGTGTCCGCGACGGAGAGGAGGACGTAACGTCCCGTTTTTTCCACTATCGGGTGAGTTTTCACATATTGCTCGTCCAGTTCTACGTTCTCCGTCTCTATCGTGATGACTCCTCCCTCCGGCATGGCGTCCCGGGCGTTGATGACGAGGTTCGTCACCACCTGCTCCAGTTGAGCCGGGTCTATCTTCGTCCTCCACAATCCTTCCTTGAGGAAGAGGTCGAGGCGGATTTTCTCCCCCATGAGCCTCTTGAGCATTGCTGAGATTGTCTCTATTTCCCTGTTTACGTCGATGACCTTCGGTTCCGCCGGCTGTTTCCGGGAGAAGGCGAGTATCTTCTGGAGGAGGTCCTTGGACCTCTCTATCGTGGAGACAATCTGGTCCAGGTTCGCCGTCACCTCCTCTGCAGGCCTTCCTTCTCCGAGCTTCTTTCGCCCCAGTTCAGCGAAACCGAGGGCGGCGCCCAGGTAGTTGTTCAGGTCGTGCGCGAGAGTCCCCGCCAGCCTCCCGATTGCCTCCATCCTCTGTGCCGCTTCCACTCTCTTCTCCACCTGCACCTGCTCCGTCACGTCCCTTTTGACGGCGACGAAACCGGTGATATTTCCGGCCTCGTCCGTGACGGGAGAGATGACGGCATCTTCCAGGTAGGTTTCCCCGTTTTTCCTCCTGTTTGTGAACCTTCCTCTCCAGCTCTCTCCCTTCGTAATCGTTTCCCACAGGTTCCGGTAGAACTCCTCGTCGTGGACTCCGCTTTTGAGAATGCGGGGAGTTTCCCCCAGGGCCTCTTCCCGTGAGTATCCCGTCACCTTTTCAAATGCGGGGTTGACAAACTGGATGGTCCCCGATGGGTCCGTGACGATGATGATGTCCGTTGATTGATTGATGCAGGTCTCCAGGTATGAGAGCCTCTGGATGAGCGATTCCTTTTCCGTTTCGTCCCTGATGATTCCCTGTATCCCCACCGGCTTTCCGTCCACGTCTCTCTTCAGGGAAGCCGAGACGATACAGGTCAATTCATCCCCCCACCTCTTCTTCATTCGGAGAGGGTATTCGGTGATTTTCCCTTCCTCCAGAAGGGTTTTCAGGTAAGTTTCCCTGTCGGAGGGGTCGGCGTAGAGGTCCCGGGCGTTTAAGGTCTCCAGGTCTTCCCGGGCATATCCGAAGAGGTTGAGGAAGGCGTCGTTTGCGTCGAGGAAGTCCCCTTCAAGAGTCGTCATGAAGACAGGGTCAGCGGACTGCTCGAAGAAAGACCTGAACTCCTGCTCGCGCATGAAGGCTTCGCGGAAACTTTTTGTGAGGGTCCTCTTCCCGATTGCGATGAAAAGGAGGCCGATGAGCCAGACGGAAAGGACGTTTACCGCGTGACTTGTGATTTCTCCCCGAAATCTTTCTCTTAGGTATTCTGGTAAAAAGCTGACCGAGACCGCGCCCAGGATCTCACCCTCCTTCTGCCCTCTCTCCAGGTGGCAGGTTGCACAGGTCTCTCTGTTTGTGAGGGGGAAGTAATACGTGAAACTTCCGTCTCCCCCCTTCAGGAGGAGGGATTCATGTCCCTCGAGCCTTCTTATCGCCTCTCTCTCCTCCGGCGAAGGGGTCGTCTCCGGGGTCAACCCCGCTTTCCCGATTATCCTCACCCGGACGGTGTCGTCTTTCTCCGCCGCGAAATCGGTG
>RFHC01000152.1 GCA_003696505.1 Deltaproteobacteria bacterium | reverse complement strand
CTTCCCTCCTTCAACGACGACATCCAGGGGACGGGTGCCGTCACCCTGGCGGGAATCAAGAGCGCGTTGAAAATCACCGGCGGAAACCTCCGGGACCAGGTCTTCGTGATTTACGGCGCCGGAGCCGGGGGCATCGGGGTGGCACGGCAGATTAAGGTCGCCCTCGTGGCGGAGGGGCTTTCCGAGGAGGAGGCGAAGGAGAGGATATACGTCCTCGACAGCAGGGGAGTCGTTTACGAAGGGAGAGAAGGCGTGGACGAATACAAGAGGGAATTCGCCCGGAGGGGAGACTTCGCTTCCGGGTGGAACCTTTCCGACCCGTCTCGCGTTTCCCTGATGGATACGGTGAAAAACGCGAAACCCACCGTTCTCGTCGGGCTCTCCGGGATTGCGGGCGCCTTCACGGAAGAACTGGTCAGGACGATGGCGGAGAACTGTCAGAATCCGATCATTTTCCCCCTCTCCAATCCGACGAGCAACTCCGAGGCGCGTCCTGAGGACATTTACGAGTGGACGGAGGGGAAGGCCGTCGTCGCCACGGGGAGCCCTTTCCCCGACGTGGAATTCCGGGACCGGATTTTCAAGGTGGGGCAGGGGAACAACGTCTTCATCTTCCCCGGCGTCGGGCTGGGTGCGCTCGCCGTGGGGGCAGAGGTGATAACGGACGAGATGTTTACGGTGGCGGCGGAGACGCTGGCGGAGATGGTCTCTCAATTCCGCCTCAACCTGAGGTGTGTCTACCCGGCCATTTCGGACCTGAGGGAGGTGTGCCGGAAGGTTGCGGCAGCCGTGGCTCTCAAGGCGATGGAGCAGAAGGTGGCGCGGAAGCCCGTTCTCCCCGAGGTGGTTGAAGAGGTCATCGAGAAGAGGATGTGGGTCCCCCGCTACTGCAGGTACACGAGGGGGCCGGAAGATATCTGAAGGGGGGCTCTCCTCTCAGCTGGAGCGAAAGCGGGGTTCCCTCTTTTCGAGGAAGGCAGAAAGGCCCTCGATTGCTTCCGGGCTCCCCCACAGGTCGGCGAGTTTCTCTATCTCCTCGAGGATGGAAGGCCGCGCATCTCTGTACGCCCTGTTGAGGGATTCCTTCGACAGGGCGAGACTGCCCGGGCTCTTCTCCAGCAGAGAGTCCGCCAGTTTCCGCACGTGGTCTTCCAGGTGGTCGTGGGGGACCACTGCGTTGACGAGGCCCATCTCCTTCGCTTCTTCAGCCGTGTAGAGACGGCAGGTGAGGATGATTTCCCTGGCTCTCCTCTCTCCGACGATGAGGGGGAGAAGCTGGGTCCCTCCCAGGACCGGGGCTGACCCCACTTTTGGGCCTGCCTGCCCGAAACGGGCTTTTTCAGAGGCAACGGAGAGGTCGCAGGCGGCGTGAAGTTCGTTCCCCCCGCCGATGCAAATGCCGTTGACGGCAGCGATGACGGGCTTCGGCGAGAAGCGGACGGCGTCAATCATCTCGAGGAAGAGGTGGAGGTAAGCGACCCTCTCTTCTCTCGGTCCCTTTGCGAGGGAGAGAATTTCCTCCACGTCCCCGCCGGCCGAGAAAGCGCGCCCTTTTCCCGTGATGACGATGACCCCCACGTGAGGGTCTTCGCTCGCCTTTTTCAGGTTGTTCACGAGTTCTCTGATGAGAGTGGACGAGAGGGCGTTCAGTTTGTCCGGCCGATTCAGGGTGAGGGTGGCGACGCCGCCGACGACATCTGTCAGGACGGGGGAGTTCATGGGTGACATTATACCCTGTAATGGGGATTTCGGAATGCGGATGGCGGAATGCGGAATGAGAAACTCGATAACCGGGGATTTCGGGATTTCGGAATTCGGATTGCGGATTGCGGAATTTATCATCGGAGAGTTACCGAACCAGCGAGCCACAGAGCCTCCGATCCACCGATCCACCGAACAACCGAACCTCCGAGCCACCGAACATCCGATCCGCCGCAAATACCCGTAGGGGAGCGGTGGGACCTGAGCGGAGCCGATGGATACCCGCTCCCGTCCCATCTTCGTGTATAGTAAATGGGAAAAGGAGAAAAAAGTGAAAAAGGAGGATCCCATGAAGACGGCTGTTATCACGGGGGCGAGCAGGGGGATAGGCTATCACCTGGCTGTGAAGATGGCTGAGACGAAGACGGCTGAGAGGTTTGTCCTGGCTGCGCGAACCGTCTCCGGGAATTCTTCTCTGAAAGATGCGCTGGGGAAATACGGCTGCGAGTTCATCCTCGTTGATGCCGACCTGGCCACGCGCGAGGGGGTGGAGAAGGTCTTTGCCGCCGCCCGGGATAAGGGCTGGAAGGTGGACATCCTGGTCAACAACGCGGGCAGGGGGATATACAAGCCCATTGCGGAAGAGAGTTACGACACCATCAGCCAGATTATCAACCTGAACGTGACGGGTCTCATCTACCTGACGGCCCTTTTCGCGGGGGACCTCATCGAGAGGAGGGGGACGGTCGTCAACATCGCCTCCGTCGCCGGGAGAAAGGGAATCGGAGGTCTCTCCGTCTATTGTGCGACGAAGTGGGCCGTCGTCGGTTTCTCCGAGTCGATAAGGGACGAACTCTTCTCGAAAAAAGTGAGAATCATCACTGTCGAGCCGGGTCTCGTCGACACCGACTGGGGGGAGGAGCTTCCCGAATCGTTCATCCAGTACAAGCAGAGCGTGGAGATGCTCAAACCCGAGCAGGTGGCGGAGACGATTCTCTTCGCG
>RFHC01000151.1 GCA_003696505.1 Deltaproteobacteria bacterium | reverse complement strand
TCTCCCACGGCCACGGCGAGTCCCTCCAGAGACTTGAGGACCAGGTTCCCCACGAAACCATCACAGACGAAAACGTCCGCCTTCCCGGCGAAGAGGTCTCTTCCTTCCGCGTTTCCCACATAGGTGATGGGGAGTTTCTCCAGCAGTCTGCTCGCCCCTTTGGTCAACTCGTTCCCCTTCATCCTCTCCTCGCCGTTGCTCAGGATAGCCACCCTCGGTTTCTCAACACCGAGTATTTTTCTCGCATACACCTCGCCCATGAGCGCAAACTGAGCGAGATGCTCGGGCTTGCAGTCTACGTTTGCCCCCGCGTCTATGAGGGTTATCTTTCCCTCCGGAGTCGGGAGAGGAGTGGCTATGGCAGGACGGTCAACGCCCTCGATGTTCCTCAGAATGAATATCGCTCCCGCCATGACAGCGCCGGAATTTCCCGCGCTGACAAAGGACTGCGCTTTTCCCTCCCCGAGGAGTGACAGCCCGACGTTTATGGAGGATTTCTTCTTTTTCCTGAAGGCAACCCCTGGCTGCTCGTCCATCTCGATGACCTCGGGGGCGTCAACCAACTCGATGGGCAGGGAAGCGACGTGAAACCGCTTCAGCTGTTGTTCTATGACTTCCCCTTTCCCGACGAGCACCACGGGAGTGCCGTATTCCTCAGCGGCCGCAACAGCACCTCTGACGACTTCAGCGGGGGCGAAATCCCCCCCCATTGCGTCAACGACGACCTTCATTCAATCCTTCCCGGGAGATTACTCCTCTTCCTCCTCGAAAACCTGAATCCCCTTGTAATAGCCGCAAGCGGGGCAGACCCTGTGAGGCATCTTCGGCTCCCCGCATTTGGGGCAGAGGCTTCTTGCAGGCGAGGAAGCCTTCCAGTGAGCCCTCCTGTTTCCTCTCCGGGCGCGAGAAACTTTTCTTTTGGGAAGTGCCATTTTTTCACTCCTTATTCTCAAGTAATTGTTTCAATACTTCAAATCGAGGATCGACGACGCTCCGGTCGCATCCGCAATCTCCCTCGTTCAGGTCATGGCCACAGCGGACGCAGAGCCCCCTGCACTCTTCCGAACAGAGCCTCTTCTGGGGGAGAGAGAGGAGGACCTGCTCGAGGAGAATATCCTCGAGGTGGAAGCCGTCACCATCGAAGAATGCGATTTCCAGTTCCTCCCGGGCAAGTTCCCTCTCAGCGGGAAGCTCGCTCCCGATATTTTCGAGGAGTTCCATGACGGGAAAAACGTCCTCCTTCTGAACCTCTTTCCCGCAACGGTCGCAGAGAAAGGCATATGACATGGTGGCGCTCCCCGCAACCGTCACTTCCTCCCCGTCGAGGGTCACGCGGAGTTCGAACTCCTTCACCGAAAGAGTCGTGAGAGGAGATATATCCCTGCCCGCGAAATCCACCTCGACGAGGGAACCGGAAGAACCCCTGAGAGTCAATCCCTCAGGGGGAATCTCTGCAACGTCAATGAACATACTGGTCCCTCGCAAATTAGTCTGTAAATATAAAAAATCTGCCCGCTTCCTGTCAACGGGAAAGACCCGGCAGGTCTGCTTTCCTTGTCCGTTCCCATCCATTAAATTATCATATTGTAAAGAGGCATTCCCGGAAATAATCATCCCCGACAACGGGGTGAGAGGAGGGGGACATGATTCGCAGGGCATACGTGGCCGGACAATTTTACCCCGGCAGGAGCGATACCCTCCTGAAGGAACTTCAACTCATCTCCCCACCGCGCGAGGCGCGGGTAGAAGCCATTGGCGTCATATCCCCCCACGCGGGATATATGTACTCCGGACGGGTCGCCGGCGCGGTCTGGGGGTCAGTCTCCATTCCGGAAAAACTCATCATTCTCTGTCCCAATCACACCGGAATGGGAAAGAGATGTTCCCTCATTTCCTCGGGAAAATGGGAAATCCCTCTCGGAGAAATCCCCGTCGACAGCGACCTGGCAAAAAGAATACTCGAAAACTCTCCCCTCGCCAGCGAAGACCCCTCCGCTCACGCCTTCGAGCACTCTCTTGAAGTTCAGCTCCCCTTCATATACTTCCACAGGAAGGATTTCACCTTCGTCCCCATCGCGCTGAAACGACTTTCCCTTGGAGAATGCGAAGCCCTTGGTAAAACGATTGCCCGTGTCGTGACCGAGGTCGGCCAAAAAGTCCTCATCGCCGCCAGCACTGACATGAGCCACTACGAACCAGATGCCGTGGCACGGGAAAAGGACAGGAAAGCAATCGACAAGATTCTCTCGCTCGACCCCGAAGGACTCTACCGCACTGTCGAAGAATACGACATCTCCATGTGCGGATACATCCCCACCACCGTTCTCCTCTTTGCAGCCCGTGACCTTGGTGCGAAGGAAGCAAAACTGGTACAATATGCCACTTCCGGCGACGCAAGCGGAGACTACAGTCAGGTCGTCGGGTACGCAGGCCTCTACGTCAAATAATCGAAGCGAGGGTGACAGATGAGCGTGAAAACGAGATTCGCCCCCAGTCCGACCGGATACCTCCACATCGGAGGAGCGAGAACAGCCCTTTTCAACTGGCTTTTCGCCCGGAATCAGGGAGGCACTTTCGTCCTGAGAATCGAGGACACCGACTCGGAAAGGTCAACAGAAGAGTCGGCCAGGGAAATTGTGGAAGCCATGGAGTGGCTCGGCCTCAACTGGGACGAAGGCCCATACTTCCAGTCTCAAAGGCTCGCTCTTTATCGAGAATATGTGGAAAGGCTCCTTTCTCAGGGAAAGGCGTACCGTTGTTACTGCACGAAAGAGGAACTCGAGGAAGAGAGGAAGAGAGCTCTGAGCCAGGGAAAGAAACCACGCTACAACAGGAGGTGCCTGGAAAATCCCCCATCTGACAGGAAAGAATTCGCCGTCCGGTTCCTCTGTCCCGATGAGGGCGAGACAGTGGTGGAAGACCTGGTCAAGGGGACGGTCGTCTTCAAAAACGACGAGCTCGACGACCTGATCATTCTCCGTTCAGACGGAATGCCCACCTACAACTTTACTGTCGTTATCGACGATGCCCTCATGGGCATAACGCACGTTCTCAGAGGGGACGACCACCTGAACAACACCCCCCGGCAGATTCAGCTTTACAGGGCCCTCGACCTCCCGATTCCCCGCTTCGGACACCTCCCGATGATTCTCGGCCACGACAGGACCCGCCTCAGCAAGAGACACGGGGCCATGTCGGTCCTGGCTTACCGGGACATGGGGTACCTTCCTGAGGCCGTAAACAACTACCTCGTTCGCCTCGGATGGTCCTTCGGAGACCAGGAGATATTCACGATGGAAGAACTGATTGAAAAGTTCTCCCTGGATAACGTGGGGACCTCAGCGGGGGTGTTCAACCCGGAAAAAATGCTCTGGGTAAATCACCAGCACCTGAAAATGTCACCTCCAGAGGAAATCGCCCGGCGGGCTCTCCCCTTTTTCAGGGAACTTGGCGTGGACCCATCGAACCACCCGCGCTACGTAGATGCCGTCAGGACTCTCCAGGAAAGGTCGAAAACCTTGAAAGAGCTGGCGGAATCGGGTCTTTTCTACTTCACTGACGGGGTCGATATCGACGAGGGAGCGAAGAAAAAATTCCTCAAGCCTTCAGTCGTCCCCCCCCTCACCCGACTGGTAGAGCTCCTCAAGGAGACCGAACCCTTCACCGAAGAAAACATATCCCGATGCTTCGAAAAGGTGATGGAGGAGTTTCAAATCAAGCTCGGAAAGATCGCACAGCCCTGCCGCGTCGCGCTGACAGGGAAAACGGTGAGTCCGGGTATATTTGAAGTCATTTACGTGCTGGGAAAGGAAGAAGCTGTTAAAAGGCTGGAAAAGGGAATATCTCTCATTCCACTTGACGCTGAAAGCCCTTTGAAATAAAATTACAATTCGACGCTGAGGAGTGGTGTAACGGCAACACGCTTGGCTCTGGACCAAGTAATCCAGGTTCGAATCCTGGCTCCTCAGCCATTTGTGGTCCCATCGTCTAGCGGTCTAGGACATCGGCCTCTCACGCCGAAAACGGGGGTTCGAGTCCCCCTGGGATCACCAATTTTTTTTACCCTGCCCACGCCTTCCCTCTTCTCCAGGATAAGCACTCCGGATTCCCCGACATATCCCGTTTAAAACTGTTTCTTGACACGCCCGGTCGGTCGAAATTAGCCTATAAATGTTTTTTCCGCCGTTTCGGTGGAGGAGGGGAAAATCGGTGAATAAATCTCTTTATCAAGCCGTCAATCTACAAATCCAACCACTTCACAAAGGAGGAATGTCATGGCGAAGCGTCTCTTCAGTGTCCTGACCTGTCTCGTCTTTCTCTTCATCCTGGGGGTGGGAGGCGCAGGTGCGGTGACCGACGGGAAAATCGTCATCGGTCACCCGGCGTGCCTCTCCGGAAAATTCGCGAAGGCAGGAGAGCAGGCAACGGGCGGCATTAAAGCTATCGTCAAGTGGGTCAACGAAGTTTACGGCGGTGTGTCCGTCGGGGGGAAAAAGCTGAAACTGGAGTATAAGTACTACGACTGTGAATCGAAGAAAGAGTCCGTTACGAGCCTCCTCGAGCGCCTCATCACCGTGGACAAGGTGGATTTCACATTCGCCCCGTACAGTTCCGGTCTCACCCTCGCCGGCGCACCCATCGCGGAGAAGTACGGAGTCATCTACATGGACCACGGCGGGGCCAGCGACAAGATCTTCAAGCAGGGTTTCACCTACATCGTCCAGACCATCGGCCCTGGCTCACGCTACCACGAGGGCACCCTGGACATGCTCCACAAGTATGCTCCCAACGACAAGAAGCTCGCCCTCGTTTACGAGGACTCCGAGTTCGCCAGGGCGGTGATGGACGGAGCCAGGGAGCACGCGAAGAAACTCGGCTACGAAATCGTCTATGAAGCCACCTATCCCAAGGGTGTGAGCGACCTGACTCCTCTCCTCTCAGCCCTGAAGGCGAAGAAACCGGACATCATCATCGGAGGCGGGCACTTCGTAGACGGACAGCTCTTCAACCGTCAGCTGGCGGACCTGGACATCAACCCGAAGGCTCTCTCCCTCATCGCCGCCGCCACGCTTCCCGCCTTTTACGACGCCCTCGGCAACCTGGCCGAAGGAGTCATGGGTCCTTCCCACTGGGAGTACGGCGTCACGTATTCGGAAAAAGCTGCTAAGAAGGCGGGGCTCGAGTGGATAGGCCCCTCACAGGACGAGTTCGTGAAACTCTTCAAGGAAGCGGTGGGGAAAGACATCATTCCCGATTACCACGCTGCAGAAGCAGGAGCCGCCGTTCTCGCTCTGGTCAAAGGCATAGAGAAAGCGGGGAGCCTTGACCAGGACAAAGTCCGCAAGGCCCTGGGCGAGCTGAAATTCATGTCCTTCTACGGAACCTGGGACATCGATGAGACGGGGAAGCAGGTCGGTCACTCCATGGTAGACGTGCAGTGGCAGAATGGAAAGCGCGTCATCGTCTGGCCCGAGGACGCAGCCACAGGGAAACTCGTCTACCCGATGCCCACCTTTGCGGAGAAAGCGAAGGGGAAAAAGGCGCTTCCCAAGTAATCTCTGTTGCGTTTTTTCTTCGATTTGCAGTAAAATTACCCAACCCCCGCTGATATGCGGGGGTTTTTTTTGACCTTTTCCCAAAACATTCAGTGGGGAGGAACCATGGTGGGACACCAGCTGGCGGGCAACCTCATCCAGGGTCTCATCCTCGGCGCCGTCTACGGAATGGCGACGATGGGGCTGAGTCTCATTTTCGGCGTCCTCAAAGTTGTAAACGTGGGGCACGGGGCATTCATGATGGTGGGGGCTTTCCTCGCGCTCTCCACCTTTAAACTTCTCGGGCTTCCCCCCGTTCTCGCAGTCCCTGTAGCGTTCATCGTGGGAATGCTCCTCGGTTTCATTTTCTACCGCGTCGCCATCAAGAAACTCATCAAGGGGCCGGAACTTTCCTCGCTCCTGGCAACGTTCGCCTTCGGAATCATCCTGGAGGAAGTGGTCAAGCTCATCTACGGCTCGGAACACAGAGGGTACAACTGGGCACTGGGCAAATTCTCCCTCGGCGTGACCGTCGTGCCCTACACGAAACTCATCGCCTTCGTCGGGAGCATACTCGTGGCTGTGCTCCTCTACGTGTGGTTCAACCGCACGAAGGCAGGAAAAGCTCTCCGCTCTGTCGTGGAGGACAGCGAAGGTGCCCGGGTTTGCGGAATCAATGTGGAGTGGGAATACGCCCTCAGTTTCGCCATCGGACTGGGGCTCACCGTCTCCAGCGGCGTCCTCCTCACCCTCTTCATTCCCGTCGGAATCAACCCGTACATGGGTGGGCATTACACCCTGAAGGCGTTCGTTATCGCCGTCCTGGGCGGCCTCGAGTCGCCATACGGCGCATTCTTTGGCGGGCTCATCTTCGGCCTCATCGAAAACGGTTCTTATCTCCTCTTTTCGAGCTTTCCCAGCCTCGAGCCCTTTGCGATGACTCGATTCTTCTCTTTCGTCATGCTCCTCATCATTCTCCTCATCAGGCCGGAAGGCCTCCTGAAAACGAAGTGAGGGACGACCGATGAAAGCGAAAAAATATCTTCCCTTCATCCCCGTTTTCGTTGCCTACCTGGCGCTCTTCCTCATCGGAGAAACCGTCTCCGGAATCTGGCAGCTCATCGCGATGCTCGCCTTTTACTGCGCCCTTGGCCAGGCTTTCAATCTCTTTATGGGAATGACAGGATACGTCGACTTCGGGTACGTGGCGTTTCTCGGCGTCGGGACTTACGGAATGGCGATAACGATATCGAAACTCTATTCTCACGGGCTCGGATTCGGGCTTATCGCAATCGGATTCGCCCTGGCCATCGTCATGTCCGTCCTCCTCTCTCTCGCTGTGGGTGCCGTCGCCCTGAGGCTCAGAGGCGCCTATTTCGCCATAGCCACAATCGGGGTCAACGAGGGATTCCGCTACCTCATCGAAGGAGCGAAACTCTGGAACGGGTCAGAGGGCATCATCTTTTCCGGCCCTCTCCGGATGGCTTTCGGGCGACAGACGGCGACGGTCCTGACCACCTTTGCGGCCGACGTGTTCGTCTTCATCATCGCACTCGCCGCGGCATTCATCACCCTCGTCTATATGAGAGGGAAAGTGGGCTACGCGTTGACAGCCCTCAGGGAGGATGAGGACGCTGCGAAGGTGATGGGAATCAACGTGACGAAGTATAAAATCATCGCCTTCATCACGAGCGCAGCCCTGGCCGGTCTCCTCGGCGCATCCGCCTGGGCTCTCAAACTCACGTACGTTTATCCACCAGACGTCTTTGAAATCACCTACACGGTGGAAGCAATTATTATCGTGCTCCTGGGAGGAGCGGGCACCCTCCTCGGCCCCATCGTGGGCGGGCTCGTCTACGGACTCTCCAAGTACCTCCTCGCCATCATCCTCCCGGGATTTCAGCTTCTCATTTTCGCTCCCGTCATCATCTTCATTATCGTGACGTTCCCCGAAGGTCTCGTCGGTTTCGTGAAGCTGAAAACGAGGGGAACATGGTTAGAAAACTACATCGTGTGAGGAGTAAGCCATGCCTCTCCTTTCCTTGAGAAACGTGACGAAAAGGTTCGGCGGACTCGTAGCGGTGAACAATGTCTCCTTCGACGTGGAGGAAGGGGAAATGCTCGCCATTGTCGGCCCGAACGGTGCCGGGAAGACAACCCTCTTCAACCTGATAAACGGCGTCTTCCTTCCGGACGAGGGGACCATAATTTTCGATGGTCACGACATCACGAGACTCCCCGCCTTCAAAAGGGCTCCCCTGGGAATCGGGAGGACCTTCCAGATACCGCGGCCCTTTTCTTCGGCGACGGTGAGGGAAAACATCGCCATCGGCGCGATGTTCGGGGCCGAGGGAAAGAAAACCTCCGTGGACCGGGCGATGGAAATCGCTGACCACTACATCGACTTGATTGGACTTTCCGAACACCGGGACAAACCTGCCGGTGGCCTGACCCCCGTAGAAAAGAAACTCGTCGAGATTGCCCGCGCCCTCGCCATGAAGCCGAAACTCCTCCTCATGGACGAAGCCATGGCGGGAATGAACCCGAAAGACATCGACTACATCGTCGACTTCGTCAGGAAGGTGAGAGATGAGGAGAAGATTGCCATCGTGGCCATGGTGGAGCACATCATGAGGGCCGTGGCGAATCTCGCTGAGAGAGTCGTCGTCATGCATCAGGGAGCGAAACTCGTCGACGAAGAGACGGAGAAAGCTCTCACTGACAAACGGGTCATCGAAGTTTACCTGGGAAAACCGCCGGAGGAGAAAAATGCTGAAGGTTGATAAGCTCGTATCCGGATACGGACCCATGCAGGTTCTCTGGGAACCGTCCCTGAACGTAAAAAAAGGGACAATCACCTCCGTCCTCGGTCCCAACGGTGCGGGGAAGTCCACCCTCCTCTGGACCATATTCGGGACGGTAAAACCGTGGAGCGGGAAAATCTATTTCGAGGGAAGGGATATCACCTTCACCCCTCCCCACGAGAAGGTAAACATGGGCATGACGCTCGTCCCCGAAGGGAAGCACCTCTTCAAAGGCATGACGGTTTACGAGAACCTCATCATGGGCGCGTACCGGAAGGAAGCGGAAGAGAAACTCCAGGAAAACCTGGAACTCGTCTACACGCTCTTCCCCATCCTCAAGGAGAGGGCCCAGCAGAAAGCGGGTTCCCTTTCGGGGGGACAGCAGCAAATGGTGACCATAGCCCGCGCGCTCATGACGAACCCGAAGTTCATCATGCTCGACGAGCCGAGCCAGGGCCTGGCGCCCAAAATCGTCCTTGAGGTCTTCGAAACCATCGTCAAGCTGAAGGAGGAGGTGGGACTCACCATACTCCTGGTGGAGCAGAACGCGGAAGCATCCTTCGACGCTGCCGATTACATCTACGTGATGCACGAGGGGCACTTCAAGGCGGAAGGGAGACCGGAGGACATCAGGAAATCGAAGGAAGTCAGGGAAGCCTACCTGGGCATTTGAACTTTTCCGATTGCGAGGGAGAGGGGGCCCCACCTGGAGGGGTCCCTTTTCCCGTTTACCCCTTCCTTTCACTGGCATATAATTTGTAAAATCTTTTAAGGTAAAGAATTATTGAGGGGAAATTTTGCCGAAAGTCTGGTACAAAATAGCATTCATCGTCTCCCTTATCCTCTTCATCTTCTCCCTCACATACAGCCTGTCACAGTATCTCAACGCCCGTGCCTCGGCCTCCCGGATAGCGAAGTATCACACCGCCTTTGAGAGGGAGAAAGAAAGGGGAAATAAGCCCGCCGCGGCGAAAGAGGCCACCCCCGTCGAAAAAATGACGAACATCTTTGCCCCTGAGGCCGGTATGGATGTGCCGTCAAAACTCTCGACCCTGACTCCGGTTTCCCCAGCGGTCACGGAGACGCCCGAAGACTTCTCCCTGGCGGGCACAGTTTACTCTCCCACCCCCTCTCTGAGGAGAGCGGTGATTTTCGCGAAAAAAGACAGGGAAGAGATTTACGTCCGGGAAGGAGATACTTTCCTCGGAGGGTATCGGGTCAAAAGCATCGGACGCGGGTACATAACCATTGAGAAAAACGGGAAAATTTCAAAAATAGAACTGCCTCCTCCAGGTGCTGGTGAGGAGAAGAAAACCGTCATTCCCCGCCCCACCGGCAGGTCGCGGGTTTCCCCCACACCGCGAAAATCGGCCATAAAAGTCTCGAAAATCGACGAGAACACCTTCGCAGTAGACGAATCGTCCGTCGATTACCTGACGGAAAACATAAACAAAATCATCACCCACGTGAGAATCATTCCCTACTTTGAAAGAGGAGAAGCCGCTGGATTTCGCCTGGCAGCCATTCGTCCGGGAAGCGAGTTTTCCCAGCTCGGATTTTCTCCAGGGGATATCATCAAAAAAGTAAATGGAATCCCCCTGACTTCCCCGGAGAAAATATATACGATATTTCAGAACCTCAAGGACGAAAAGAAAATAGAAGTTGACATCCTGCGGAGAGGAGAGAAGAAAACGCTCGTTTACGAGATTCGATGAGGGAGCCAGGAGCTATGAAAAAAATTACATTCTTGTTGTTTTTTTTCCTTTTCGTGAGCATCATTCTTCCCCCCGCACTTCCCGCTCAGGAGGGGAAACCTGCCTCTGAAACCGGGAAAGGGAAAAGCACCGATACCCTGATTTCCCTCGATTTCACGGACGTGGAAATCTCAGCACTCATCAAGTTCATCAGCGAGGTGACGGGGAAAAACTTCATCTTTGACGAGAAGGTGAGAGGTCGCGTTACCATCATCTCGCCGAGAAAGATTTCCGTCGACGAGGCCTACCGGGTCTTTCTCTCGGTGCTCCAGGTGAAGGGTTACACGACAGTGGAGCAGGACGGAATCGTCAAAATCATCCCCTCCCGGGAAATAAAACAGGAACCGACTTCAATCTCGACGGAAAAAGTCACCGGCGAAACAGACGAATATGTCACCCAGCTTGTCCCCCTCACGTACATAAACGTGAGAGACGCCTCCACGCTCCTCTCCCCCCTCATTTCAAAAGAAGGTCTCATTTCCTTCTATGAACCTTCGAACACTCTCATCGTCATCGACAGGAAATCGAACATTTCACGAATCCTCCAGATACTGAGCGAACTGGACATCAACAGGGCAGCGCAGGTCATAAGGCTCTACCAGCTCTCCAACGCGTCGGCAGACGACCTGGCCCAGGTCCTGACAAACCTCTTCAACGCCTCTCTCACGAGAATTGGTCCCACACCGAGAACGGTCAGGGGGAAAGGGAAAACCACCACGCCCACAGGAACAGTCTTCAAGGGAATCAAGTTCATTTCGGAGCCGAGAACGAACTCCATCATCGTCGTCTCTCCTCAGGAACTCATCCCCCAGATAGAGGAGATGATCGAAAAACTCGACATCCCGACGCCCGAGAACGTGGGGAAGATAAACGTGTACTACCTCGAAAACGCGGACGCTGAGGAGCTGGCCAACGTCCTGAATACCCTGATTTCGGGGAGAGCCGCGGTTCCTCAGACCGCCCGGGCGGGACACCCGCAGACTGTCAAGGGTGTGATTACCCCCGAGTTTGAAGGGGCAATAAAGATTACCGCTGATAAGGGCACGAATTCCCTCATCATCGTCGCCTCCCCCAACGATTACAAGACTCTCGTAGACGTCATCAAAAAACTCGACATCAAGAGGAGGCAGGTTTACGTGGAGGCTGCCATCCTCGAAGTCTCTATCGACAGGGCACGGGACGTGGGAGTCGAATTCCGTGGAGCCTTCGAACCGACGAGCAACAGCGCAGCCTTCACGGGGACGAACTTCTCCTTCACGGGCAACATCAACGACCTCCTCGTTGCGCTCGCTGCGGGAAACCCTCTTCTCTTTTCCGGGGAAGGAATTTCCGCGGGAGTCATCGGAGGAAAGGTCATTCTCCCTGATGGGACGGAGATTCCCGCCATCACAGCCATCTTGAGGGCGGCTCAGGTTGCCTCAAATGTCCACGTCCTCGCCACTCCGCACCTCCTGACGATGGACAACGAGGAAGCGGAAATCGTCGTAGGTGAGAACGTCCCCTTCATCGTCAGCCAGCAGAGAGACACCACCAACCTGGCAAACATCATCAACCAGGTGGAGCGCCAGGACGTGGGAATCACGCTGAAGATAAAGCCTCAGATACACGAGAGCAACTACGTGAAGCTCGACATTTACCAGGAAGCCTCAGCCGTCAAGGAAGGGACGGGAGTTCTCGACCCCAACCTCGTCGGACCGACCACGACGAAGAGGAGCGCAAAGACCAACGTCATCGTCAAGACAGGGCAGACCGTTGTCCTGGGCGGCCTGATGCAGGAGAGGAAGGTAAAAAAGGTATCCAAGGTCCCCCTCCTCGGGGACATTCCTCTCCTGGGAAGGCTCTTCCGGTTCGAATCGACGAACTCCCAGAAGACGAATCTCCTCATATTCCTCACACCCCACATCATAAAAGACACAGGAGAACTTCAGGGGATCACCCTGAAAATGAAGAATTCGATGAAAACCTTCATCGAGAAGAACCGGGACAGGGAAGAAATTCAGGACAGCGACATGCAGAGGTGGCTCGAGGAAGACCCCTTCGGCAATGAGGAGACGGACGGACCGTGAGGAGACCCATGCTCGAGCCTTTCCCTGAGAAGGTAAAGAGAATCCCCATACATTACGCGAGGAAATTCCTCCTCGTCCCCTGCCGGGAAGGGGGAACTCCCGTCATCGCGGCAACGGACGAGACGCCACTGGAAATCGTGGACGAGATAAGGAGGCTTACCGGCATAAGGGAAGTGAGGCGCATCCCACCCCAGGAAGTGAAATCACTCATCGACAGGACCTACGAGGAAGCCTCGGAAGAGGGAGAGGCACTCGCTCCCAACGGATTTGAGAAGGAACTGGAAGAACTGACGACGACGATGGAGAGGAGCACTGACCTCCTGGAGAGCCAGGACGACGCACCCGTCATCCGCTTCGTCAACTCGATGCTCTTCCGTGCCATTCGCCAGAAAGCGAGCGACATTCACATCGAACCATACGAAACGGACTTCACCGTGAGAAACAGGATAGACGGAGTCCTCTACCCCGTGGCCACTCTTCCGAGAGGACTCCACCCCGCCGTTGTATCGAGAATCAAAATCATGGCAGGTATGGACATCGCCGAGAAACGCCTTCCCCAGGACGGCCGTATTCGAGTCAAGGTAGGGGAAAAAGACGTGGACATCCGCGTCTCCACCGTCCCCACCTCTTTCGGGGAGCGAGTGGTCCTCAGACTCCTCGACAGGTCCAGCGTCCTTCTTGAGCTGGATGACCTGGGAATGGAGGGAGACCAGTTGCGCCGGTTCCGCTCCTTTCTCAGGAAAACGACGGGAATCATTCTCGTCACGGGACCCACGGGGAGCGGGAAAACCACGACCCTGTACGCGGCAATCCGATCTCTCGATGCGGAGACGAAAAACATCATCACCATCGAGGACCCCGTGGAATATCAAATTAAAGGCATCGGACAGATTCAGGTAAACCCGAAGATTAACCTCACTTTCGCGAGCGGTCTCCGGTCCGTCCTCCGGCAGGACCCGGACATCATCATGGTGGGAGAGATAAGGGATACAGAGACAGCGGAGATATCCATCCACGCATCCCTCACCGGCCACCTCGTCCTCTCCACCCTCCACACCAATGACGCTCCTTCCGCCGTCACACGGCTCATCGACATGGGAATCGAGCCTTTCCTCATCTCTTCCTCCCTCGAGTGTGTCATCGCACAGAGGCTCGTCAGAAGGCTCTGTCCCTCCTGCAGGGTCCCCTACGAGCCCTCGAGAGAAGAGCTGGACCTGCTGGGAATTACGGGCGCCTCCACCTTCTACCGTGCGGAAGGGTGCGACGAGTGTTACGGCACGGGATACCGGGGTCGGACGGGGATTTTCGAACTTCTCGTCATTTCCGACGACATCAAGAAGCTGATAAACGAAAAGGCAGACGCCAGGACGATTCGGGAGAAGGCCATCGAAGAGGGAATGGTCCCGCTCATAACTCACGGGGGGAAGAAGGTAGAAAGAGGAATAACGAGCGTCGACGAGGTAATCCGCGTCGTCACTGAGAAGGAGGTTTGAGAGGGAAGATGCCCCTCTTCTCCTACAGGGCCTACGACAGAAAGGGGAAAGAAACCTCGGGCCAGGTGGAAGCAGACTCCCCGTCTGAGGCCAGAGAAATCCTCCTGAAGAAAGGGGAATTCCCCTTTCAAATAAAGGAGTCGCACAGGCCGGAAACCAGGGAAAAGGTTCGGGTTCTGAAGGGACTTCTCTCCGGGAGGAGAGACCTCCCGCTGATCACGAGACAGCTTGCGACCCTCACGGCAGCAGGTGTGCCCCTCGCGCGGGCTCTGGAGTCTATGGCGAGGCAGACCCCGGAGGGAACGACGAAGAACCTCCTCTACGCTGTGCTCGAAGACGTTCGGGGGGGCATGTCCCTGGCGGAGTCGCTTTCCCGGTACCCCGACATCTTCCCTCCCTATTACGTGAGCATCGTCGGCGCAGGCGAAGAGAGCGGGACCCTCGGGGCTTCCCTGACAATCCTGGCCGATTACCTGGAAGACCAGGAGAAGGTCCGGGAAAAAATCACGACTGCCCTGGCTTATCCCACCCTGATGTTTATCATCGCCCTTTCCGTCGTGATTTTCATCATGACCTTCATCCTCCCGAAGATTACCGGCATCTTTGAAAACGTGGGCGCAGAACTCCCTCTCTCCACGAGAATCCTCCTCGCCGTGTCCGCCCTCCTTCAGAGGTTCTGGTTTTTCTTCCTCCTCCTCTTCGTCTTCCTCCTCTGGGGTTATCAGAAGTTCTCCACCACGGAGAGGGGAAGGGAATTAATAGACTCCCTCAAACTACGCATTCCCCTCGCCGGACGCCTCGCCCACCTCATCGCGCTGAGCCGATTCACATCCACGACGTCGACGCTCCTCAAATCAGGCCTCTCCATGTCCCGGACGCTCTCCATCGCAGCGGGGACGACGGGAAATGTGGTCATCGGGGGCGAGGTCCGGAGGGCACTCGAAAGAGTCATAGAGGGAGAAAGCCTCTCGAAAGCGCTCCAGGGAGAACCCCACTTCCCTCCCACCATCCTTCAAATGATTGCCGTGGGCGAAGAATCGGGGACCCTCCCCTTCATGCTCGAGAAGGCCTCTGCCTCACTGACCCGGGAATATGAGACCCTGATGGCTCGATTTCTGTCTCTCCTCGAGCCTGTTATAATTCTCTTCATGGGAGGGGTGGTTGGATTTATCGTCGTCTCCGTCATGCTGCCCCTCCTCAACATATCGCAGATAATCAGGTGAGGTGAGAGAATGAATTCACGTTCAGAGGGTCCTGCCGGGTTTACCCTCATCGAACTCATGGTCGTCATCATCATCCTCGGTCTGCTCGCCGGTCTGGTCGTCCCAAAACTCATCGGACGAACCGAGCAGGCGAAACAGACACAGGCGAAACTCCAGATACGCAATATCGAACAGGCTCTCAAGCT
>RFHC01000150.1 GCA_003696505.1 Deltaproteobacteria bacterium | reverse complement strand
GTCCCGAGTTCAGCTGCCATGGAGGCCCCCACCCGGCCCGATACCATGAGCCCCGCAAAGACGGGACCCAGTTCCCGCGTCATGGAGAGGGCAACGACAGTCCCCACGAGGCTCGTGGCCTGAAACCTCTCGAAGCCGGACCACGACTGGAGAGCCAGGACCATTCCGGTGAAAGTGGCGGTAATGAGGACGACCGGCATCGACCTGACACCGACCTCCTCCATCTGAATGACCAGATTCTCCAGCTCGAAGGGTCTCCGGAAGGTCCAGTAAAAAGACTGGGCACACATCCACCCGTAATACCCCAGGTTCTCAACGAAACGGTATATTGCCCGGCCCAGGTTCTCCAGGAGGGCGAGATTTTGCATGAGAAATCCCCCGAAATTTCCTTTGAGGATTATATCAGAAGAGGTGATTGAAGGAATCAGGGCTTACTCGATAAAAATTCTCGGAACGCGCCGAGAAATTCCGGTGAGAATCTCGTAGGGGATGGTGCCCAGAGAGAGGGCAAGGTCCTCAACCCTCTTCCTCACCCCCTCCTTCTCTCCGAATATCATCACCTCCGACCCTTCGGCCGCATCAGGGACATCCGTCACGTCGATCATGATGTTGTCCATGCAGACAGTCCCGACGACGGGGACCTCCTTCCCGCAGACAACGACGGACCACCCCTTTTCCCCGAGCCTCCTGAACCCATCGGCATACCCGATGGGGAGAACCCCTATCCTCTCCCTCCTTCTGGTGGAATACCTCCTGCCGTAACTGATGAATGACCCGGGGGGATATTCCTTCAGGTAGGCAATTCTCGTCGTGAGGGTCATGACGGGAGAGAGGCCCACTTCCTCAAATCCCGCGTGAGGGAGAGAGCCGTAGAGGCTTATTCCGGGGCGGACCATATGATACTGATGGTCCGAATGGCGGAAAACGCCCGCCGAGTTGAGGACGTGGACCTTCACCCCGGGCAGGGAAAGGCCTGAAAGGAGCCTCTCGAAATCCTCCAGCTGCCGGCGGGTGTATTCCTCATCTCCCGGAGAGTCGCCGTCGGCCGAGGAGAGATGGGTCATGAACCCCCTCAGGTGGAGGTAGTCGTTTCCCTCAACGATGGAGAGGGCTTTGTCCACCTCGTCGGGAAATATGCCGAGCCGCCCCATGCCCGTGTCCACCTTGAGGTGTATTCTCAGGGGCTTTTTCAGGGAGAGGAGCTCTCTCGCCAGTCCCTGCAGATGGGAAAGGGAACCGACCGTGCTCTCCAGCCCGAGGGAAACGGCCTCCTTCGCCTGGTCAGGAGGGACCCCTCCGAGGACGACCACTGTCTCCGCGACCCCTCCGTCGCGAAGTTCCTCGCCCTCCTCGACGGTGGCCACCCCGAAGTTCTTCACCCCCTCCTCGACGAGGACCGAAGAAACCCGGACAGCCCCGTGCCCGTAAGCGTCCGCCTTGACCACCGCCAGGATTTCGGTCTTCGACTTGAGATAACCGCGGATGACCCGGACGTTGTGTCGAAGGTTGGCGAGATTTATTTCCGCAAATGTCGGCCTGCCCAATTGCCCTTTCCCTTAAGCGGTATTGGATTTAATATATACTATCGCCTCGCCGTTGAAAAACGAAACTGGAGGAGAAGGAAATGAAACCTGTCGTCGGATTCATCGGCCTCGGCATCATGGGAGAAGGCATGCTCGGAAACATCATAGAGAAGGGAGGATACAGAACGGTCATTTACAACCGGTCGGCGGAAAAGTGTGCCCCCTTTGCGGAAAAGGGTGCTACCGTCGCGTCTTCCCCAGCTCAGGTCGTCAAAGAGGCGGACGTGACTGTCCTCATGCTCGCAAACTCCGACGCCGTCCAGTGGGTCCTGGGAGGGAAGGACGGCGCGCTTTCGGGGATTTCCAGCGGAAAGACTTTAATCGATATGGGGACAAACACCCCCGAGTTCAACGAGAAAGTGAAGGACCTCGTGGAGGAGAGAGGGGGGGATTACCTGGAGGCCCCCGTCCTGGGGAGCAAAGTCCCCGCGAAGGAGGGGACCCTCACCATCCTCGTGGGAGGAAAAGAGGAAAAATTCGAGGAATACAGGGAACTCTTCGGCACCATGGGGAAGGCAATCTTCTACATGGGTGAGGTGGGGAAGGCGTCTCAGATGAAACTCATCATAAACCAGATTATGGTGGGGATGCTCGCCCTCTTCTCAGAGGGACTCGTGGCGGGTGAGCGCTCCGGCATTTCCGCTCAGAAAATGCTCGAGGTGGTGAAAAACAGCGTCCTCAACTGCCCTCTCTTTTCCATAAAGGGCCCGAATATGATAATCTCCCACGACTTTTCCCCTCACTTCCCTCTCAAGCACGCCCAGAAAGACCTGAGGCAGGCTCTTTCACGGGGAGACAAACTGGCCGTCCCGATGCCGGTGACGGCTGCAGCAAACTCCCTCTACATAATGGCGAGAGATATGGGACTGGGGGACGAGGACTTCTCCGCCGTCATCAAGACCCTCATGAGGGGGGACGGGGAAGTTCACATAGACATCTGAGTTTCAACGGAGTTTTTTCAGTTCGTAGCCGTCTTTCGTGTCTACGATGAGGAATCCCCTCTTTTTTATCTCCTCCCGGAGGGAATCGGCCCGGACGTAATCCTTCTCGCGCTTCGCCTGCGCCCTCTCCTCTGCGAGGGCCCTCACCTCCGGGGGAATCTCAACATCACTCTTAGCCCTCGTGTAGGAATCGGCGATTCCTACACCCAGCACGCGATCCCACTCAAGAAGGAGGGAGAGCTTCTCTCCATCAGGGATGTCTGACCTGAAGGCCTTCCAGAGAACGGAGAGAGCCCCGGGAAGGTTGAGGTCAGATGCCACTTCCCTCAAAAACTCTTCCCTCGCCCTCTCTCCCTCCGGCGAGAGGCCAGCCGGCGAAATCCCCCTATCCCGCATCCTCTCCACGAAGGAGGTGAGGCGATTTCTCGCTCTCCTCGCCCCTTCCAGGGCATCAAAGGTGAAATTGAAAACGGTCCTGTAGTGTGCGGTGAAGCAGAGATAACGGAAGTCCAGCGGCGAAAACCCCCTCTCCTCCAGGTCGTCGAGGGTGTAGACGTTCCCTGCGGATTTTGCCATCTTCTTTCCCTCAACGAGGAGGTGCCCCCCGTGGACCCAGTAGCGGGCAAGGCCAGCACCCAGTCCCGCCCGGGCCTGGGCCATCTCATTCTCGTGATGCGGGAAGACCAGGTCGATTCCCCCGAGATGGAAGTCGAAGTCCGGCCCGAGGTACTTCACCGCCATGGCGACGCACTCTATGTGCCATCCCGGAAACCCTTCTCCCCAGGGGCTGGCCCACTTCATCTCCCTTCCGGGCTCAGCGCTCTTCCACAGAGTGAAGTCCTCAGGCCTCTTCTTTGCTCTGTCCACCTCAACTCTGTGCCCCTCCACGAGTTCGCCGGGAAGGTTTCCCGAGAGGGTACCGTATTCCGGGTCCTTTTCGACGTCGAAGTAGATGGTCCCGTCTCTCTCGTAGGTGTATCCTCTCTCGACGATTTTTTCTATGATGGACACCATATCCTCCACGTGCTCAGATGCCCTCGGGTAGAGGTCAGCGGGGAGGAAATTCATGCGCTCGCAATCCCGGAGAAAAGCCTCGGTGTAAAAATCGGCGATTTCCCTCGGGGTCTTCCCCATCCTCCTCGCCTCCGCAACGACCCGGTCTTCGCCCCTCTCGAGCATCTCCTGGCGCATGTGACCCACGTCCGTGATGTTCTGGACGTGAAAAGTTTCGTATCCGAGGGCACGGAGAGTTCTCACGAGGAGGTCGGAGAGGAGGAAAGTGCGGAAATTCCCTATGTGGGCGTACCGGTAGACCGTCGGCCCGCAGGAGTAAATCCTCACACGATCGGGTTTAAGCGGGCGGAACTCCTCCACCCGCTTCCCCAGAGTATTGTAGATTTTGAGTTTCATGGACGGGCCCTCCCCCGAGGAGGGCTAACCGAATCAGAATTCCTTGAAAACTTCCCTGTCCAGCTCTGCCTGAATCATCTCGACGTGGCGCTTCTCCTCTTCCGCCAGAGTCCGGAAAAGTTCCTTGATTTCCGGGTCTTCGAACTGGTCGACGGCTTCGCTGTACTTCCTGTAAGCCCACTTCTCCCTTTCCAGCGCCTTGTGGAGAACCTCGGACGGATCAATCGGCATCATTCCCCTCCTCTTGTTTATTCTCCCGTTTTTTCCTTCTGCTTCTGCAGGTAGTCTTCAATCGCTTTCTTGACCGCCTCCTCGGCCATGACGGAGCAGTGTATCTTCGCGGGGGGGAGGCCGTCAAGGGCTTCAGCCACCGCCTCGTTCGTTATCTTGAGCGCTTCCTCCACAGTTTTCCCCTTAATCATTTCCGTCAGCATTGAACTGGAAGCGATTGCTGCCCCGCACCCGAAGGTGCGGAACTTGGCGTCCGTTATAATACCGTCCTCCACCTTGATGTAGAGACGCATCATGTCTCCGCAGGCGGGGTTTCCCACCTCTCCAACTCCGCTCGCATCCTCTATCTCCCCCACGTTTCGGGGGTTCATGAAATGTTCCATAACCTTCTGGCTGTACGGTCCAATACTCATGACTTCTGTCCTCCTGATTGCTGTCTTATGTAATCCGCGTAGGCGGGAGAGATGTCCCAGAGCCGCTTGACTATCCCGGGCATGATGTCTATCACGTAGTCCACCTCTTCCCTCGTGTTCCACTTCCCCAGGCTGAACGTAATGGAACCGGTGCAGATGTCCGACGGCACTCCGATAGCCTTGAGAACGTGGGAAGCGACGAGTTCCTCTTCGTCCTTCGCCTTGAGGTTAGAACTGCAGGCAGAGCCGCTTGCCGCCATGACACCGTTCAGGTTGAGAAAGATGAGAAGAGATTCACCCTCGGCAAACTCGACCCAGAACGAGACGTGCCCGGGAAGCCTCTTCTCCGGATGTCCGGTGAAGTGGATGTGTTCGACGCGTCGGGCAAGCCCGTCCCAGAGCGCCTTTCCCAGGTGGCGGAGCCTTTCGGCGTCTGCATCCATCTCGTCAATGGCAATTTCCGCGGCCTTTCCGAAACCAACGATCCCCGGAACGTTCTCCGTCCCGGCCCGAAGCCCCTTCTCCTGGAAACCTCCGTCAAGAAGCGGGTCGACCCGAACCCCGTCACGAACGTAAAGGGCACCCACACCCTTCGGGCCGTACATGTTGTGAGCCGACAGGGTGAGGAGGTCGACGTTCATCCTGTTTACGTCGATGGGTATCTTTCCTCCCGTCGCGGCTGCGTCGCAGTGAAACAGGACCCCTCTCTCCCTCGTGAGTTTTCCTATCTCCTCGACCGGCTCAATCGTCCCGATTTCCGCGTTTGCGTGCATGACGGAAACGAGGATGGTATCGTCCCGAATCGCCCGCCTCACCTCATCCGGGTCCACCAGTCCCGTTTCGTCAACGCGGACATAGGTCACTTCGAATCCCCTGTTCATAAGGGGCATGAGGGCGTTGAGGACAGAGAAGTGCTCTATTTCGGAGACGACGATGTGCTTCCCCCGGTGTGCGTATGCCGAAGCCACACCCTTTATCGCCAGGTTGTTCGACTCCGTGGCTCCTGAAGTGAATATCACTTCGTCCGGCGTGGCCCCGATAAGCCCCGCCACTTTTTCCCGGGCGCCATCAACGGCACGGAGGGCGTACTGACCCTGCTCGTGTATGTGAGAACTCGGGTTGCCGTAATACTCCCTGAAGTAGGGAAGCATCGCCTCCAGGACTCTCTCGTCCACCGGGGTGGTGGAGATGTGGTCGAAGAAAATCTTTCTCATCGTCGTCTTCCTCCCGCCGGGGGAAGGAAAATTACTCTTCCTCCTCCGACACGCCGTACTGCTTCATCTTTTCGCGAATCATCTCAATGTGGCGCTCCTCCTCCTCGGCAAGAAACTCAAACATCTTGCGGAAGGACTGGAGTTCCGCTTCCTGAGCGTTCTTCCTGTAGTCCTCGTAGTTCTTCTTCTCCAGCGCGAGCGCCATGCGGAGAACCTTTGCAATCTCTTCTTTCGCCATCTTCATCCCTCCTTGACCATATCTTTGATGACTCACCGCGCAATCGGTTTCATCCATATTACCAGAATAAAACAGATACCAGAAATCCCACCAGGTGGGTGATATAATTTCACTTTAAAAAGAGCGCCTCAACCCTGAAACTGGCGCAGCAGAAAAGGAGTGAACCCATGAACAAAAAATTGCTCGGCGCCGTCCTCGTGGCTGTCCTCATCGCCTTCGGGGGTTACTTTCTCTTCAGCCGTCTTCACTCATCGAAGATGAAGGAAATGGTCCCCCCCCAGCAGAAGTCCGAAGGACATCCGGCGGTGAAAGCCCCCGGTTTCACGCTCAAGACTCTGGACGGAAAGACCATCTCCCTGGAGGATTTCAAAGGCAAGGCCGTCGTCCTCAACTTTTTCGCCACCTGGTGCCCCCCCTGCCGGGCAGAAACCCCATCCTTCGTGAGCGTTTACAATCGATATCGAGATAAGGGTCTCGTCGTTGTGGGAATCTCGATGGACAATGACCCCGAAGAAGCTCTCCCTCCCTTCATAAAAGAATTTTCCATTCCCTACCCTGTTGCCATAGGGACGCGGCAGGTCGCCCAGGAATACGGCGGGGTCCAGTCAATTCCCACCACCTTCTTCATTGACCGGGAGGGCAACCTGAAAAATTACCACCTCGGTCTCCTCTCAGAGGCCGCCCTTGAAAGGAGAGTAAAGGAACTCCTCTGAGGGGGAAACCTCCTACTTCTCCGCAGGAAGGACCTGGTAATCGACCTCGAATACCTTTTCTTCTCCCCCCACCTTCAGAGGGAGGGAAAACCTGTAAGAGGCCAGGTCTCTGTACTCGGAAGCCCGAACCAGGTCAGCAGGCTTCACCCGATAGACGAAGGAAATCCTCGACCCCGGGGTGACGAGGGCGTCCTTCTCCGGGAAGAGAACGGGAATCCTCTCCTTCTGTCCGAAGCGAAACCTCTTGGTGAAGCCGTAAGAGTCAGAGAGGAGGACCTTCTCCCACCGGACAATCAGGTCCTGGTCCGTGCCGTTAAATATCGCAATCGTCCCCTCGTAATATTCACCCTTCCTCGGAATCTCCGGGAGGGGAGAAAAGCGAACTTCAACATCCGACGAACGAAAGACGACGGTCCTCTCATCCGGCACAAAACGCGCGTCTGTCCCTGAAGGGAAAAGAACAGTCCAGGGGAGTATCGCCTTCTGGGCACAGGAAGCGAGAATCACAGCAACTGCGAGAATGAAACACATCCCGGTGAAACGTTTCATCGCTCTCCTCCTGTCTTCGAGCACTTCTTCCAGAAAAATAATAAAATGAGATGACCCCCGGGAGAAAGGGAGAGATGAAGAGAGGAAGGCTCATCACATATGTCCTTCTCACCCTCGCCGTCCTCGTCATCGGAGCGAAAATTTACCTGAAGGAATTTTCCCCCGTTGACGATAAAATCCTCGGGAGGGAATCCCATCTCCTCTTCAGGCATTCAGGGAGGAACGAACCTGTCTCCTGGAGAGAAGTAGAGAGAAAAGTCGAGCAGAAGCTCGGGTTCTCCCTCGGCCTTCCGGAAGGTTTCGTCTGTACCGGGGTGTGGGAGGAAAAGATACGGGGGAGGAAAGTCATTTTTCTCATGCTTGAAGGGAGGGGAAGGAAAACGGTCGTGGGACTGGCGAAGACGGGCAGGAGGAGGGGATTCATGGAAGGGGCCTCTCACCTCTTCGGCGAAAGGGAAGGCTTCTCCTTCTTCGTCTTCGACGGGAAAAACGGCGTGAGGGTCTACGTGATGAGTCCTGCCCCCCTTGAAGAGGTGACACAGTGGTCGAGAGAAAACTTCCTCCTGACGGGAGGAGAGAATACGAATGAGGGAGGTGGACAATGATCGTTGGAAGGAGGATGAAGAAAAACCCCGTCTGCGTCGATGAAGAAGACAGCATGAAAAAAGCGATGGACCTTCTCAAGGAGAAGGGAATCCGTCACCTTCCCGTGCTGAGAGGAGGTGAGAAACTCGTCGGAATCGTCTCCGACAGGGATATCAAGGCGGCCTCCCCTTCTCCTGCCACGTCGCTGGAGATCCGGGAAATTTACTACCTCCTCGACAAGATAAAGGTCAAGCAGATAATGACGAAAAAACCCTACACCGTTTCACCGTCGACCCCCATCGAAGAGGCAGCCCTCATCATGCGGGAGAAGAAAATCGGTGCCCTTCCCGTTGTGGAAAAGGGGAAACTCGTGGGAATCATCACCGAGACAGACATCCTCGACGCCTTTCTCGACGCCATGGGGGTAGCAGGCCCCGGTTACAGGATCGAAATCGAACTCCCCAACAAACCGGGCCAGCTTTTCGAAGTGGCGAAACTCCTCAAAGAATTCGAGGTAAACATCGTCTCCGTGGTCACCGCCTCATCGGACGACCCGGAAAAGAAGATTCTCGTCTTCAGAATAGAGACGAACAGGTACAAGGTGGTCAAGAGCATGCTGAAAAAATCGGGGTTTTCCATCATCGCGGCCGACTGAACCTTCAGGAGATAAGGAGCATCAAATTTTCAGACCGCTCTTAAACAGAGTGGTATAATGAATTCCGGAGGTGCGGAAAAATGAGAGAAGAAGTTGAAAAGGTACTCGAGAAAATCCGTCCCGCCCTGCAGGCAGACGGAGGGGACGTGGAGCTCGTCGACGTGGAAGGCGGCGTCGTGAAGCTGAGGCTCACCGGCGCTTGCGGCGGGTGCCCCATGGCGACGCTCACGCTGAAAAACGGCATCGAAGCCGCCCTGAAGCAGGAGATCCCATCCATAGAGCGGGTGGAGTCCGTATAAAAATCACTACAGGGGGTTCGTGATGGCTTACAAGATCACCGACGAGTGTATTGCGTGTGGAGCCTGCGCTCCTGAGTGCCCCGTCCAGTGCATCTCGGAAGGGGACATTTACGTCATCGACGCGGATGCCTGCACCGACTGCGGCAACTGTGCTGAGGTCTGCCCCACCGGCGCCGCAGTTCCCGGTGAGTAATGGTCGAGACTCTCTCCCAGGCGGTTCCCCTCGGGGAACCGCCTTTTTTTTTCACACCCAGTGGAACCGTTCACCGGGACGCAGAAGGACCGGAGAATATGAGTGGTAAAATAAATTGAAACCCGCGGGAGGGAGATCTTTGGGAAAAAGGGAAGAACTGGAAGACCTGAAGCGAGCTCTCCTCGAGAGTTTTGACATCGAGGAGTCCTTCCTCATCCTGGGAATGAGGATGAAAAACGTCTTCCGGTTCCAGGTGGCCATCTTCTTCGAGGTGGACTGGAAAAACCTGGTTCTCGTTCCCACATGCCTCTTCCCCTCTGCAAAGAAGGGGCTCCTCAGGAGGAAGGACCGGGAGGTTCAGGTCAGCTCCCTCCTCTACGAGCTCTTTTCCAAACCTTACCTGGCGATAACCGGAAACGGAGGCACCGAGGAAGTCATTCCGGGGATTTTCCCGAAACCCCTCTACCTCTTTCCCCTGAAAGTGAAGCAGAGGGTCATGAGCGTCATCGGTCTCGGAGGAGCGGGCGAGCAACCCCGGGGGAAGCTCGACGCCATGGCACTCCTCCTCCAGGAAATTGCCCCGTATCTCGAGAAAAACCTCCTCATCGACCGCACCATACGGAAAAACCAGCGGCTGGAAACGATTATCGGGTGCGGGGCCAGCAGCTACGTCGTCGTCGACCGGGCAGGATACGTCATCGATTACATCCCCGACTCCGAAAACAGGCTCGGATTCAATCAGGAAAAGGTCTCGAGGAAACACCTCTCCACGCTCCTTCCCGAAGGTCAGGGTGAGGTGAGGGAGATGTGGAGGGCTTTTCCCAGGAAAGAAAATTTCACCCTCCTCCTCACCGACGGAAAGGAGAGGAGAATCATGACGGACCTGACGGTGCGGAAGGTCCTCCTCAAGTACTCCCTCCAGAAGGAATACTACCTGCTGAAAGTGGTCTCCATAGAAGACGAACTGAGAGAGCGGTACGCGGACAGGCTTTCAAGCGACGAGAATGTCCTTCACCTCACCGTCACCTTCTGCCCGGAGAATCTCCTCTGTATAAAAAGGATGGGCAGAGGGGTTTCTTATCTGGGGGAAGGGCGATTCCTCGTGAGCACGAGGGAATTCCTCCGTGCCCGGTGCGACGGGTCGAATTCGTGCTTTGCCAGAATCTCACCGATACGTCACCACCCTCAGCCCGAACTGGTCGGATAGAAGCCACCTGAGGCCCGTGTCGACGGGCCCTGAGACGAAGAGAATGTCTTTTCCACCCGGATTCCCCGTATCCTTTCCCCTCACGAGAATCCCCGACACGGTCACCCTGAATCCGCGCCCCTCTCCCCCGCCGAGGGTCTCGTTCACCAACTCCCGGTAGGGGATTCCCGCCTCACGGAGAAGTTTTACGAGGAGCGAGGACGTCTTCACCCCACGGGATACCGTGAGGACCCGGAATCCTTTTTTCTCAATCAGGTCAATGACAGGTCGGGAAAACCTCTCCGGGTCAAAGACGAGGGGCTTCCCGCCAGAGTAAATGACCAGGTCCGGCCTCACCGTGAGCGTGAAAGCTCCCCCCTCCCCGCTGATGGTTATTTTCTCCTCTTTCGAAACCCGCACGCCGAGGAGGGAAAGGATCTTCGCAGCCCCCTCAACCGGGTCACGGGGTATCCTCTCCTTTTCTTCCAGCCGCGGTTCCCTCTCCGGGAGGGAAAGGACGTATCCATCACGGAGGTTCTGGTCGTAGTAGAAGGGAATCACCGTGATTCCCGCAATTTCGGCGTATCTGTAGACGAGACCCAGGTCTTCCGGCACCTCCGGCGTCTTCATCTCCCTGACGGCGTAAACATCGCCCTTGAGGATGGAGTCCTCCTCTTTGAGGACGATGATGTCTGCCTCTATGCTCACCCGGGCGTTGTTTCCGATGCTCAGCTCCGACTCACTCCCTCTCTTCACGGAGAAGTAGGACGCCTCCTTCAAAACCCTCTCGAGAAATTCGACAGCCCCCATGTCGGGTCTTCCCCGGAAGAGAGAATACCCCTGCCACGAGGTCTCCACCACCTTCTCCACTTCCCGGGGAAGAGCTCCCGCAGGGTCCACGACGAGGGTTTTCCCCGTGCTGAACCTGACGAGGGGGAACTTCGCCATATCCAGGACCACTTCTCCCCCGCCGGCGAGGGGGAAATACATCTGCCCTTTCACAGAGACTTTCTCTCCCATGATGGAAAGAACGTCCGCAAGGAGTCCCGCATAGGGAACCACCTCTTCCTCCCTCTTTTCCGGGACCTCTCCCCTCTCCTTTCCGACGGCAGCGGGAGTCTCAACGAGTGTTTCCTTCTCCGGCTCGTAAGTCTTCTCCGGAAGGGCGGGACGAACTTCCTCAGAAGGTTCCACCTTCGCCGTCTCTGCGGGGAGGGGAACTCCCTCTTCTCCCGGCGAGGCTTTTTCTCCCCCCTCCCTCACGGCTTTTTCAGGTTCCTCCTCCGGAGACTCCTTCACGGTTGATTCGCCTCCACCCTCCTTCACCGGGGCGGGAGCCTCCTCTTTTACGGTGAGGATCTCCTCCTCCCCCGAGGGGGCTCCCTCTTCCTGAGGAGGAGAGGTCACCGACTCCACTCGCTCTTTCCCCGTTTCCGCTTCCCCTTTCTCCTCTGCCGGCAGAGGGGAAGACGACGTGGGGACCTGGACCTCTTTCTTCGCCACCGCTTCGGAAACTGCTCCTTTCTCGAAATATCTCCGCGTGGGGAGGTAGAGAGTCTGTCCGGGAAATATCAGGTCCGGGTCCTTAAGAAAGGGGTTGAGTTTTCTCGCCTCTTCGATGTACCTGAGGAGGTCGACGGGAGAAGAGAAATCGGCGAGGGCAATCTTCCAGAGGGAATCTCCCTTCCGGACACGGTATTCTCTCAGTTTCCCTTCTTTCAGAAGTCCCTCTAACTGTTTCTTCCGGGCAAGCGTCCCGACGCTGACAGGAAGGCGGACCTTTTCGCCTGCCCTGATTTTCGACGGGTTCTTAACATCTGGATTCGATTTCCTGAATTCCCTCAGAAAGAGGGAGAACTCCTCGGGTCTCCCCCCCAGCTTCTCGATAAATATCTTCCAGAGGTTCTCTCCCTTCCGGACACGGTGGACCTCGTAATACCGGACCTGACCCTCCCTCTTCTCGGCGATAACCTTCTTCTCCAGGTATATCCTCGGCCTCTCCTCCACGCTCCGCCCGAAGGCGCCTGAAGCCAGGAGGGAGACAACGACCGCCAAGAATACGATTCTCTTCACACCGGCACCCCTCAAAACTGATAATCGGGGAACGTGAGGACGCCTGCGTGCACCCCCACTGTCTTATACATCTTCGGGCTCACCCAGGGGTCGTCCATAATTCCATCGTGAATCGCCCAGGCCCTTCCCCTCACGGTCTTCTCCATTCCCTTCCGCCTGAAGGGGGAAGAATCGTCGAGGCGCGAGTAGAGAATTCCGCCGGGCCTGAATTCCCGGTCAATATACTTCATCCTCTCTTTCCCGGTAATGTAATTGAAGCCGTGAATCTCGTATATTATCGCACTGTAATATCCGAGGGGCTCCAGGAAGTAGTACTTGTGTCCGAGGAATCCGAAGAAGTCGTCCCAGATCTTCACGAGGTGCTTCATCAATCTCAGCCCTCTCCTCACCTGTCCGGGAGCCAGTCCCGCTTCCATGGCACGCAGTTCTTCCTTTATATTTCTCCGCACCGTTCCGAAGTAGGTCTCCCGTCCTTCCTCGTCCACGTCCACGTTGAACCTCTCGGAGTCGGGGTCGTTGACGACGATGAAAGATATCTCCATCTGGCTGAACGACGTGGTGGAAACGTCGAGGAACATGACGGGGTCGCGGTCGTCCGGGTCCCTCCAGAACTCAATCTGGAAGAAGGGCATCCGGTGCGGCGTCACGAACTTAACGCACCTCTTCCACCGGCTGTTGAGGAAGGTCTTCCTGTCGACGCCGAACCTCTCGAAGAGAACGTCGGGAATGAGGCGGGTGAGCAGACGAGTCCTCTCCTCTTCAGGCATCTGGTTGATGTCATAAACCGTCTTCGCCATCCCCTCTCTTCCTCATCCTCCCTCTCAGCTCTTCGGCAGACCGGAAAAAACTGTGTTTCAGGTCAACGACGAGAGAGCCGTCCAGGGCGTCGAGATACTTCACCCGAATCCTCCTCCCATCGACGGAAATCACCTCGACGGAGCAGATTCCCAGGGGATTTGGCCTGTCGGGGCCCCGGGTAGAAAAAATCCCCCTCCCCTTGCGAACGTTCCAGAGGTTTCCCCTGTCTGCCCGGTCCATCCAGTAGACGACGTCGAGAAAAATCCCGGGCTCGATTCCGACAAGCCCTCGTTCGTACTCGGGGAAAACCTCAATGGTCGACTCGCCCTCCACGAGGAATCCCTGGTCCGGGGCCTCGTCTCTCGTCCTGTAGGGAGCGCGAACGACACCGATGGGGACGAGAACGATTTCCTCCGGCACGACCCGTTCACTCCTCGTAGAGTTTCTCGAGGAGGTGTCCGAACTTCGCCACCACCACCTTCCTCTTCACCTTGAGGGTCGGAGTCAGTTCTCCCGATTCGATGGAGAAGTCCTGGGGGAGGATGACGAACTTCTTTATCGTCTCGAAGGAGGCCAGGCGAGAGTTGACGGCATCCACTCTCTCCTGAATGAGCTCCCTCACCTCCCGGGAAGAAGCCAGCTCTTCGAAGGAAGGATAGGAGATGCCCTTCTCCTTCGCCCACTCCTCCACCTCCGCCCTGTCCAGGGTGATGAGAGCGGTGAGGTACTTCTTCCTGTCCCCGTAGAGGAATGCCTGGGAGATAAACTTCTCCGTCTTCAGCATGTTCTCGATGTTAGCGGGAGGGATGTTTTTGCCCCCGGCGGTAACGATGATGTCCTTCTTCCTGTCCGTTATCGTGAGGAAGCCTTCCTCATCGAGGTATCCGATGTCCCCGCTCTTCAGCCAGCCGTCTTCGGTAATCACCTGCTTCGTGGCTTCCGGGTCGTTCAAATACTCCTTCATCACGTTCTTTCCACCGATGAGAATCTCTCCGTCTTCGGCGATTTTTATCTTCACGCCCGGCACGGGAGGCCCCACCGTCCCGAATTTGAAATGGTTGTAACGGTTCACCGTTGCCACGGTCGAGCACTCCGTAAGGCCGTATCCCTCGAGGATGAGGATGTCCATGGCGTGAAAGAACTCGGCTATCTCCCGCGCCAGCGGGGCTCCTCCAGAAATGAAGAACCGGAGGCGCCCTCCCACTCTCTCTTTGACCTTGTCAAAAACGAGCTTCTTCGCAAGGGAGTACTTCAGGTTGAGGAAAAAGGGAACTTCCTTTTTCTTCTGCTTCAGTCGGGACACGTCCCTCCCCGTGCGGAGGGCGAAGTCGAAAATCTTTTTCTTCAGGGGGGGCGCCTGGGCCACCATCGACATGACCCTGTCGTAGAACTTTTCGTAGAGGCGGGGGACGCTGAACATGATGTGAGGCTTTATTTCCACCATGTCCTCGGGGACGGTGTTGATGTTTTCCGCGTAGGCCTGAAGGAGATTGACGTCGAGAGCGATAAACTGCTCCACCCGCCCGAGGGAGTGAGCGAAGGGGAGGAAGTGGAGAATCACTTCCCCTTCGTACAGGTCCTGCGTCTGGATGCAGGCGGTGACGATGAACTGATAGTGCGCGTGAGTGGTGAGGACTCCCTTGGGAGGACCCGTTGTCCCCGAAGTGTAGATGACCGTCAGGTCATCCTCCGGTTTTATCTGATTCATCGCTATGTCATCGATGAATCCGGGCTTCTCCGAGAGGAAAGCCTCCCCCCTCTTCTGGAGTTCGTTGAAAGATATCCCCCCGGCGGATTCGAGCCTCTCCTGCGGGATGGGCGTCATGGCGATGACGTGTTCGAGTTTGGGGACGTGCTCCCGGATGACTTCTATTTTCATCAGTTGCATCTCGTCTTCAACGAAGACAGCCTTCGCCCCGCAGTGGTCGATGATGTACTGCACCTGGTCCGGCAGGAGGGAGTGGTAGATGGGGACGGTGATGAAACCCCCGATGATGTTTGCGATGTCCACGAGAGTCCACTCCACCCGGGTGGTGGAGAGGATGCAGACCTTATCTCCCCTCTCGAGACCGAGGGAATAGAGCCCTGCAGAAAGTGCCCGCACCACCTTCGCGGCCTGGGCGTAGGTCATGTCTTTCCACTGACCGTCCCTCTTGAAGCGAAACTTTACCTTGTCCCCTCCCGCGTCCAGGCGGTTGAGGAACATCTGGGAAAGGGTCGGTTCCTGCACTGCTCTCTCCTCCTCTCAATCGGTATAGTGGATGGCGAGATTAACTGTATTACTCCTCCTGCCTTTCCTGTCAAGGACCCATCCGGTGTAGACGAGCCTCTTCTTTCCGCCGACAGACGCGTCCTCCGTGAGAGTGTAAATCGAATCCCCTCCCTTCCTGTCTCCGTGGGTCCCGTCGTCGTAGAGGACGTTTGTCCCGAAGGTGATTTCCCCCGTGTCGGCGTCTTTGGCGTAATAGTAGAGGAGGAGAGTCTCTCCCAGATACTCTTTGTTCCGCGACGCGCTGAACTCCACCACCTTCACTTCCAGCCTCCCCGTCTCCCCTCTCTTCAGGTGGGTGGGATACCAGATGATTTGAGCGAAGATGTCGGATTCGACGTGGCAGGAAAGGCAGAGTTTTTTCCCGACCGTCTCCTTCTTCCGGTGGACGGGTATCTTCGCCATCACGTCGTGGCAGGTCACGCAGGTAATCTCTCCGTTTCTCCAGACCTGCAGGTCTCCCTTCTCCTTCGTGAGAGGGGTCAGAACGAGTTTCACGGGATGGGTGTGGCGGTAGGAGGAGTGGCACTTCCCGCATATCTTTTCCAGGTCTCCTCCCTCCTGAAAGTTGTTCTCCCGGAGGGGACTCGACCCCTCTCGGGGGACGTCCCTGTGGCAAACCAGACAGGTTTTCCTGTCCGTCCTCTCGTGAAACTCCTTTCCCCATCCCCGGGTATGGAGGAAGAAGAAAACTGCGATGAGGAGGAAAGGAAGAACGGCCCGGCGCAACACATCTCTTCTCATAGGTCACCTCTCCTGTGGAAGACGAACATCTCCAGGAAGGGGAGAGCGTCTTCTATGGTAACGGTCCCCTCCACGAGCATCTGGACGATGAGGTCCTCCGGGGAGTACCTGCTCCTGGTGAGAATCGTCTCCCTTTTCTCCTCGAGGGTTTTCGACGAGAGCATCTCGAGTCTCGTGGAGGGAGAAAAGAGGATAAGGTCGAATATCGCGCGAAGACCGGCGTAACCGGTGCCGTAGCACTCTTCGCAGCCGGAAGGAATATAGTAGGTCAGATTTTTCAGGAGGCTCTCGAAGCGGGCGGAAATCCTCCTCCCCTCGACGAGGCCCGAAGGATAACCCGGCACCTCTCTCTTGCAGGTGGGACAGAGAACCCTGACCAGCTTCTGGAGAATGAGAGCCTTTATCCCCGAAGCCACGTCGGGATTCTCGGCCACCTCCTTCAGGAGGAGGTCGAGGACGTGGGGGAGTGAGGGGGAGCGAAGTCCGGCGAAGAGCGTCATCTGGGGGTACCCGATTCCCGAGTAGCCCTGGAGCGTCCTCCTCAGGTCCGCTCTGTCGACGATGAGCACGTCGGGGGAGAAAGTCCGGACAACCGTGTCGATGGGATAGCTTTCGTTGTCCTCTCCTTTCTCAATCTGGACGAATCCCTCGTTCTTGAAGCGAATCTTGTCCTCCAGGGCGACGACCCGCATCCGCCTCGCCTGAATAAAACGCGCCAGGGCATAGAGGGTTGTGGTGACGCCGGAGTAATCGGGAGAGGCAACGATATAGACTCCCTTCTCCCTCCTGAGAATTCGCGAAAGGGCGTCGTACTGCTCGTCGCTCAACCCCACAGTCTCGAGGGAAACCCTGCCCGTTGCGTCGGGAATCACCTTAACCGTGAAGGAGGGGAATCCGAAACCTCTCACGATAGAAACCCGGAACATCCCCGTCCCTCCTTCGGGGCCGCACTCGATAATCTTTTCCGTTATCCCTTCACGGGGGACGATTCCCGCGGCTTTCTCCAGCCCTGATAGGAGGAACGTCCCGAATTCCCTCGTCGCCTGAAGGAGTTCCCTCGACTCCTCCTCGAATTTCCCTTCCAGGACAAACCTCCCCATGACGAACTTTCCCGTTATCAACCCGTACCCTTCTTTCCTGCAAGAGAGGAGTATCTCCTCTGCCAGTCCCTGGCTATCACCCGTTGAAAGGAATCTCTGGAGGTCCACTTCCTCGAGGAGAGGCCCGCTCATCCTCTCGGGAGTCAGGGCCACAGGAGGGGGAAAGAGGGTGTTCAGGACATGCCTCAGGGTCTCCCGGGTCAGGAGGACGATTCGAACCTTTTTCCCCGTGACCATCTCCACATATCTCAGGAGGGAAGGTTTGACCGGGTCCACCATCCCCAGGGTGACGTGAGTCTCCGTCAGGGCCAGGGGGATGACCTGCTCCCTCCACGCAACTTCCTGAGGGATGAGGGATTTTGCCTCCGGAGGGACATCCTCGGGAGAGACATCCATGAAGGGAAACTCGAAATTTTCCGCGAGGATAAATTGCACCGAGTCGGGAGAAAGGGCTCCGGAAACGATGGCCTCTTCCAGGAGAGAGCGTCCGCTTTTCTCCGCCTCGGCTTTCAGGTCCTTGATACTCTTCCCCCTCAAAAGGCCCAGGGAGAGGAGTTTTTCCACGACCTGTTCTTTTCTCGTCACCCGCTTTCTCCCCTTCCGGTAAAGGCCGCAACCCCCTGCACCCTGCTGAAAAAACTTTATATAAAAATGAGGGGAATGTAAAATCTATTTAATCCTAAATACCGGGAAAATAAACTTTTTGATACGGGAGTTCGATATGTCCACGATCAGGAAAACCCTCATTCTCACGCACCTTCTGCTCGTTGCGCTCCTCGTGACCGGATGTCTCGTCCCCCGGTCCCGTTACGACGCGAAGGTCAAAGAAGCGGAAGAACTCAGGAGGAGTTACGCCGAGGTCAGTCAGGAAAGGGAATCTCTGAGGAAACAGCTCGGGGAGGTGGAGAAAACGGTCGACTCTTTAAGGAGCGAACTGGAAAAGACGAAGAAAGAGCTTGAAGCCTCGCGGGAGGAGAACGCGAAGCTAAAAGAAACGGTTGCTCAGCTTCAGGACACGTACGCAACGACGAAAATCTCGCGAGAAACTCTCATCAACGAACTCCTCGAGAAGGAGAAGGAATACTCGGGACGAATCAAGAAACTGACGCTGGAAAACGCTTCCCTGAAAACCCGCATCGCCTCTCTGGAGAAGGAGTCGGAGAGCCTGAAAACTGCCCTTGAGGCAGCCCGGAGAGAACTGGCAGAGAAGGAGAAGAGCATCGCCTCTCTGAAGGAAAAAGTCTCCCTGAAAGAGGACGAGGCGGGCAAACTGAGGGCAGAAGTGGAAGACCTGAGGAAGCGGGTTCACCTTCTGGAAGGGAAGGTGACGAGAGTCCAGGAGGAAGCGGGCACGCTCTTCCCCCTCGTCCGTGCGCGGCACGAGGCCATTGTTGCAACTTCGGAAACCGTCTCGGCAACATATATCTCCCCCGACGCCGGTCTCCTCTTCGCCGAAGTCCCCCTCGACACTGCCCTCTCCGACGGGGGAAGTCTGAGCGACGACTTCCGGAATTTCCTCGGAAAACTGGCGGATGTGGCGGGCAAGGAAGAAGGGGTTCGGCTCACCGTCGTCCCCACGGGGAAGACCTATACGGGCAAGATGGAGGTCCTCGTTTCCCTGAAGGAAGAAGAAGAAAAATTTCTCCGCGCCATTGCCTCTCACCTGGAGAAAAATCCGGCGCTGAAGAAAGTCCTCCTCGTCCCCGGCAGGCAGACCATCCTGGACAGGACCGGAGGAAAGAGGGAAATAAAAACGGTGGTCAGGGTCTTCCTCGAAATGACCGGCGCGAGGTGATTACCCGCCGAAATAGGTGAGGACCTCCGTCAGGTCTTTCCTCGGAGGCGCCTGGGGGACCTTCTCCGGATACCCGAGGGCCAGTAGGGCCACGAGCTCTTCGGGGGGTTCTATCCCGAGGTATTCTTCCAGTTCCGGACGGGCCGTGAGAGGCCCCGTCATCCAGCACGACCCGATTCCCATCGCGTGGGCGGCGAGGCACATCTGAAGGATTGCGGCGGAAACTGACTGCAGGGAGGGATTCACCTCCTTCTGGCGAATCCGGTAGCGGTCGGGAGCCTTCTCCTTCAAAAGACGGTCCGTCCCCGATTCGTAGGGGCGGGAGACGGCGGCCACCGCCACCGGTGCCCGGGCGAAGAGATTCTGGTAGGTGAACTTCTCCGGGGGAATCTCTTCGCCGGTGAGAGACCCGATGACTCCGTCGACAATTTTCTTCATCTCCAGGAGCGCACCCTTATCGTCGATGACGATAAACCGCCACGACTGGGCATTTCCCGCGTTGGGGGCAAGGGTCCCCAGCCGCACGATTTCCTCCACCACCTCCCGGGGTATCCTCTCGTCCCGAAACTTTCTCACCGTCCGCCTCGTCCTCAAACCCTCGAGAAGGTCCATGGGCGCCTCCCTTTGATTTCTCGAGGAAAATTATATAGATTTAATTCGGGAATTTCATCCGGCCCATCTCCTGGCAGTTACTCACGAAAAACGGAGGAGAGAAGATGCTCGACCGGGTCTTCAAGCTTTCGAAACTCGGCACGGACGTGAAAACGGAGGTCACAGCCGGAATAACAGTCTTCATGACAATGGCCTACATCATCTTCGTCAACCCGGCCATCCTCTCGGCTGCCGGCGTCCCCATCGAGGGCGCTGCCGTGGCCACCTGCCTCGGCGCCGGCCTGGTGACTTTCCTCATGGGGACGATTACCAACTACCCCCTGGCCCTCGCGCCGGGCATGGGCATTAACGCCATTGTGGCATTCACCATAGCCGGCGCGATGGGGTACTCGTGGAAGGTCGCCATGGGTGTCATTTTCATCGAGGGAGTCATCGTCCTTCTCCTCTCCCTCTCGAAACTCCGGGGGCTCGTCATGGAGGCAATTCCCATTCCCCTCAAGCACGCTATCGGAGTGGGAATCGGCCTCTTCATCGCCTTCATCGGCCTCGTGGAGGGAGGCATCGTCGTGAAAAATCCCGCCACCCTCGTTTCCCTCGGCGACCTCTCATCGAAAGACACGCTCCTTACCTGCGTGGGGCTCGTCATCACCATCGTCCTCATTTCCCGGAGGGTGAAAGGCGCCATTCTCATCGGTATTATCGCCACCGCCCTCCTCGGGATGAGTCCCCTCTTCTCTCTCATCCCTCTCCCGGAGAAGGTCTTCAGTTTCCCCCGGGACTTCAGCACCTTCTTCGCTCTCGATATAAAAGGGGCATTTACCGTCGCCCTTGCGCCGATGATATTTGCTCTCTTCATGACAGACTTCTTCGACACCATGGGCACGGCAATCGGAATCGGTGAGAAAGCCGGGTTCCTCGACGAGAGAGGAACGATACCGAAACTGAGGGACCTGCTCGTCATAGACTCCCTCGGCGCCGTGACAGGGGGGCTTTTCGGGTGCAGTTCAATCACCTGCTACATCGAGAGCGCCTCGGGCGTTACTGAGGGCGGCAGGTCAGGGCTTTCCGTCACGGTCACGGCTCTCCTCTTTTTCCTTTCCCTCTTCCTCACGCCTCTCATCTCCATTATCGGAGGAGGCGTGAAACTCCCCGGCGGGGTGGTGAGATACCCCGTCACGGCCCCCGCCCTCATCCTCGTCGGTTTCTTCATGGTCTCACTCGTCCAGAAGATAAACTTCACCGAGGTTGACACGGGAATACCAGCCTTCCTCACCATCATCATGATGCCCCTGACCTACAACATCTCCTACGGAATCGGATTCGGCTTCATTTCATACACCCTCATAAAAATCCTCAAAGGGAGGTTTCGGGAGGTCCACCCCGTCATGGCACTCTCGTCCCTCTTCTTCGCCGTTGCCTTTCTCCTTCAGGGGTGAAGGATGGGCCTGTGTGGTAGAATTGGGAAATCATCTGCGGGAGAAGCAGTTTTGCCGCATCGATTGACCGTCATCACTCACGAGGCCTGCGCTCTTCACAGAGCGACGTACGACCATCCGGAATCTCCGGACCGTCTCGAAACAGTCCTTTCCGCGCTGGAGAAGGCCCCCCTCGGAGAGAAACCGGAGTACTACCAGGCAGAAAAGGCCCCCCTCGAAACCATCACGAGAGTCCACCCCCTCGCCTACCTGGACCGCCTGAAAAGGGCGTGCGAAAACGGCAATTACTGGTTCGACTTTGAGGACACCTTCATCAACGAACACACTTACGAAGCAGCCCTCAGGGCCTGCGGTGCCGTCGTCACGGCCGTGGACATGGTGGCCTCCGGGGAAAGGGAGAGGGTTTTCTGCCCCGTCCGTCCCCCCGGTCACCACGCCGAGAGAGAAACGGGGATGGGTTTCTGCCTCATCAACAACGTTGCCGTGGGGGCGATGCATGCCCGGGAGGCGCACGGAATTTCACGGGTGATGATTATCGACTGGGACGTGCACCACGGAAACGGGACGCAACACATCTTCGAGGAAGACCCGAGCGTCTTCTACGTTTCCATACACGAACACCCCACCTTCATCTTCCCCGGGACGGGGAGGAGGTGGGAGCAGGGAAAAGGCGAAGGGACCGGATTCACCCTGAACCTCCCCCTCCCTCCCGGTAGCGGAGACGCGGAATACCTGGAGGTCCTGGAAGCGAATATCCTTCCCGCTATCGAGGACTTTCGCCCGGAGCTCCTCCTCATTTCCGCCGGATTCGACGCCCACAGGGACGACCCGCTGGGAGACATGGAGGTGACGGAGTTCGGCTTTTACATGATGACGAAAAAAGTGGTGGAGCGCTTCGAATCGTCAGGGGGGAAAGGTGTGGTCTCCGTCCTCGAAGGGGGATACGACCTTCCGGCCCTGGCCCGTTCGGTTGAAAAGCACCTCATCGCACTGACCGAATGAGAGAGGAGGAAACATGTTCGTCAAAAGGAGGATGACGAAAAAAGTCATCACCATCGGGAAGGACGAGCCCCTCCTGGAAGCGAAGATGCGGATGAACAGGAGGAGGGTCAACCAGCTGCCCGTCATGGACGGGGATAAACTCGTGGGCATCATCTCGAAGAGGGATATACAGAGCGCCACGATTCCCCTCATCATGCTCGGAGAAGAGACGGAGAAGAAGATCAGGCAGATTCTGGAAACGACGCCCGTGGAAAAAATCATGGTGAAAAATCCGGTGACGGCACACGTAACGGACACTCTGGAAGACGCCGTCATTCTCATGCACGACCACCGGGTTAACTCCCTCCCCGTTCTCGACAACGAGGGGAAACTGGTCGGAATCATCACGAAGACGGACATCCTCGAGGCATTCATGGAAGCCCTGGGAGTGAACGAGGTGAGCCAGCGCCTGGAAGTCATCGTCGAGGACCGGCCCGGCGCTCTCGCCGAGGTGGTGAACACGATAAAGGAATTCAACGTCAACCTCATCAGCGTCATGACGACCCCCCTCAAGGAGAAAAAGAAGAGGGTCGTCTACCTGAGAGTGGCAACGCTCAACGTCATCCCCATCAAGAAGGCGCTCTCTCAAAAGGGGATTTACGTCCTGGAGGCGTGGGAAGAGGAATGACCCTGCCCGACCTCTTCGGCTTCCTCACGGGACTCCTCGCGGGGGGTCTGGGAGCGCTCCTCGGCATCGGCGGCGGGGTCATCGTCGTCCCCTTCCTCGTGCTCTTCCTGAAACTCCCCATAAGGGTGGCCATCGGAACGAGCTTTCTCGCCGTCCTCGCCACATCTCTCTCGTCTGCCTCGTCCTATCTCCAGACCGACCTGTGCGACGTGAAAGCCGCCCTCTCCCTGGAGTTTGCGACGGTGGCGGGGGCCATCACGGGCGCGTACGGCGCGGGACTCGTCTCCCCCAGATTCCTCGAAGGAGCGTTCTCCCTCCTCCTCTTTTACGTTTCCGGGAGGATGCTCCTGAAAAGGGAGAAAAAGGGGGAAGACCAGGCCCCGGAGGATTCCTCCTCAGGGAAGAGGACCCTTTTCGCCCAAACAGCATCCTTCGCCGCGGGAATCGTTTCCGGTTCTCTGGGCGTGGGAGGGGGAATCATCAAGGTTCCCATGCTCCACTACATCCTCCGGTTTCCCATGAGGAAGGCCGTGGCCACGAGCAGTTTCATGATAGGCATCACCGTGGCTGCCAGCACCGTGATATTCACAATGAGGGGAGACGTGGCGCCCCTCGTAGCGGGACCGCTCATCGCGGGAATCTTCGTGGGAGCGAAGGTGGGGGCAAGACTCATGCCCCGGGTAAAGGATGAGGTCCTGAAGAAGGCCTTCGCGCTTCTCATCCTCTACTTCGGGTTCCGCTTCGCCCTCATGGTGCTCAGGTGAAGCGAGAGATGGCAGAGGGAAGGAGGAAAATGTCCAGGACTCTCTCGGTCATATACAGAGGGGGGCTCTTTCTCTCCATCGGCCTCCTCCTGGCTGGACTCGTCATCTCCCGAATGGGAGGGAAGAACGCAGGCGTGATTTCCGAAGCCGGGGTTATTCTCCTCCTGGCGACTCCCCTTGCCGGTCTCTCCTACCTTGCCGCCGCGGGACTGAAAAGGAAGGAAATGAAGATAGCCCTCTACGCCTTCGCCCTCCTCATCCTCATCGGGGCCGCGGTTATTCTCCTCAGGGGAATCAGGTAAGTCCCGCCTCGGCGAGTATTCCCCGGGCTGCGAGTATCCCGTTGAGCGCGGCGCCGACGATTCCCCTCGACTTCCCCACGCCGTCCCCGGCCACGTAGAGGTTTTCCACCGTCGTCCGGAGATTGCGGTCCGTCACGTAGCGCGTGTCGTAGAATTTTATCTCCGGCACGTAGATGAGGGTGGAAGGGTGAAGGACGCCGGGAAGCACTTTCCCCAGGAGAGAGAGGCTCTCCCTCAGGTTGTCAACGATGCGCCCCGGATACGCGAAGGAGATGTCCCCCGGGGTGACGAACTTTCCCGGAGGGAGCGTCGGCTCGAGCTTGTGATACCCTTTCTCCCTGCTGTAGAAAGTTTCCTTCTTCGACCGCGACCCGGAGAGGAGGTCTCCCAGCCGCTGGACGATAACGCTCTCCCCTCCGCCCCAGAAGTTGGCAAAACGGGCAACCTTCATCCCCATGACCTTTGTGTCCTGTATCGGCTCGGTCATGGTGACGGTGTTGAGGATTGCGAAGTTCGTGTTTTTCGTCTTCCTCCTCTTCAACGCGTCGCCGTTTACCAGGACGAAGTTGTCGTTCCTCTCGAGCCTGACCCGACCGCAGGGGTTAGTGCAGAAAGTCCGCGTCGCGTCCCTGTGCGTGGGAGTGAGGAAGCGAAATTTCGGGTCGTAAATGACAGAGGTGAGCTCTTCCATGACCTGGGCGGATACCTCGACCCTGCACCCGATGTCGATGGGACCGAAGGAGACCTGCGCACCAAGCCTTTTCGCTATCTCGCGAAACCAGTAGGCCCCGTCCCTCCCCGGCGCGGCTATCAGGTACCGGCACCTGTACTTCCCGCCGTCGGTGAAGAGAACAAAATCTTCCTCTTTCTCCACCGACCGCACCGTCTTCCCCAGGGCAAACTGGACACCTCTCTTCTGAAGGTCCTCTGCGAAGGCGGAGATGACCTTCCCCGCCATGTCCGTCCCCATGTGGCGCTGGCGCGCCGGGACGAGCTCGATGTCGACGCGCCCGTCCTCGTACCGGTGC
>RFHC01000149.1 GCA_003696505.1 Deltaproteobacteria bacterium | reverse complement strand
TTCTCGCCGTCATCGGGGCTCTCCTCCTCCTCTTATCGCTGCCGGGAATGCGCTCATTCACGGAAGAGGAAGGTCCGGACCCGTCGAAAATCGTCGTCGACGAGATGGCGGGATTTATCGTGGCAGGTCTTTTCCACGCCAGGACTCTCACGTCCGCCCTTATCCTGTTTTTCCTCTTCCGGATTTTTGATATCTTAAAACCGTGGCCCGCGTCCTGGGCGAACCGGCAGGAGGGGCTCGTCCACGTCGTCCTCGACGACCTGGCGGCGGGGTTGTACGCGAGTCTCCTCCACGCACTTCTGCTCCTGGTGATTCGATGACTCCGGAAAAGCGGGAGAGTGCTTTCATTCACCTGGTCATTCCGAGGGCGGAGGAACTTTTTCCCCTCCGGCGGGTCTGGGAGGAGAACTTTCCCGGGGAGAAGGGAAGGTTTGATGGGGAGTTCTCCTTTGCCTTTCCCTCCTGGGGGGAGGCCGAGGCGTTTCTCCGGAGCCTTCCGGCGGAGTTGAGGGGGCGCGCAACCGTGGGCAGGGGGAAGACCCTCGAAGAAGAGCTCATCCTGAGGTGTGTTGAGAGGGGAGTGACGGTGGCAGTTGCAGAGTCGTGCACGGGCGGACGGGTCTCGGCGAGGATAACGTCGGTCCCGGGTTCTTCACGGGTCTTCCTTGGAGGCGTGGTGGCGTATTCAAACGAGGCGAAGAGGGACCTCCTGGGCGTTTCTCACCAGCTCCTCTCGGACAGGGGCGCAGTCAGCAGGGAGGTGGTCCTGGCGATGGCCGAGGGTGTGAGGAGGACGATGGGTGCAGACGTGTCCGTCGCCGTGAGCGGAATAGCCGGCCCTGAGGGGGGGAGCCCTGAAAAACCGGTTGGGACGGTCTGGTTTGCCCTTGACACGGGGGGGAGGAAAGAGGCGGAGCGGTTTCTCCTCCAGGGGAGCAGGTGGGAAATCCAGGACGGAGCTTCGTCGCAGGCGCTCTGGATGCTCCTGGAGGGGGTTTCGGGATGAGGGCGTTCCTCGGCATTCCCCTTCCGGAAGAGGTGAGGGAGGAGATTTCAGCACAGGTGGAGAGGCTCTTTTCCCGTTTGAGGGGGGTGAAGTGGGTGGAGAAGGAGAATTACCACATCACCCTCAAGTTTCTCGGAGAGGTGGAAGAGGAAACCGCCGCTCTCCTCTTGAAGGAGGTTTCCACGCGGGCATCGACGTTCCCACCTTTTTCCGTCGACCTCTCGGGCTTCGGAGCTTTTCCCACCCTCAGGAGTCCGCGGGTTATCTGGGTGGGGATTAAGTCCGGAGGCGACCTGGTCGGGAAATTGCATGAGGTGATTGAAGAGGTTGCGGAAAGTCGCGGCTTTCCTCGCGAGGCGAAGAAGTTTCACCCCCACGTGACGGTGGGGCGCGTGAAAAGGCCCGGTGGTGGGGGGCTCGTCCTCGAGAAGGAGGATTCCCTCCCCTTTGGTCGGGTACGGGTAGACCGTTTTCACCTGTACCGGAGCACCCTCACGAAGGCAGGTCCCATCTACGATATAATCGGGAGTGTCTTCCTCGAGGGTGAAGAGAAAAAAGAGTAATTAACGGAGGTGTCCATGGATTCCAACAAGAAGAAGGCTCTCGAGATTGCCCTTTCCCAGATTGAGAAGCAGTACGGGAAAGGTTCCGTAATGAAACTGGGGGAACAGGCGCGGGTCCAGGACGTTTCCGTCATCCCCACGGGGTCCATTTCCCTCGACATTGCCCTCGGAATCGGCGGAATCCCCAGGGGGAGAGTGACGGAGATTTACGGTCCCGAGATGTCGGGGAAGACGACGCTGGCGCTTCACATCATCGCCGAGGCACAGAAGCAGGGAGGCGTTGCCGCCTTTATCGACGCAGAGCACGCCCTCGACGTCCAGTACGCGGAAAAACTGGGTGTGAAGACGGAGGACCTCATCGTGTCCCAGCCTGATTCGGGCGAGCAGGCCCTCGACATCGCCGAAACCCTCGTCCGGAGCGGTGCCGTTGACGTTGTGGTCGTCGATTCAGTGGCTGCCCTCGTTCCCAGAGCCGAACTCGAGGGAGACATGGGGGACGCCCACATGGGACTGCAGGCGCGCCTCATGTCTCAGGCGCTGAGGAAGCTCACGGCAACCATCAGCAAGTCGAACGCGGCGGTTATCTTCATCAACCAGACGAGGATGAAAATCGGCGTGATGTTCGGCAATCCGGAAACCACGACGGGTGGAATGGCCCTGAAGTTTTACTCCTCTGTTCGCATCGACGTGCGAAGAATAGCCCAGCTCAAGGTGGGAAACGAGGTCATCGGCAACAGGACGAGGGCGAAAATCGTGAAAAACAAGATGGCACCCCCCTTCCGTGAAGTTGAGTTCGACATCCTCTACGGCGAGGGGATTTCCCGTGAAGGAGACCTCCTGGACCTGGCAGTGAACATGGGAATCGTGGAGAAGAGCGGAGCCTGGTACTCATACCGGGACGAGAAGATCGGTCAGGGAAGGGAGAACGCGCGGCAGTTTCTGAAATCGAACCCCCAGGTGATGGAGGAGATAGAGAGGGCCGTCCGGGAGAAAGCGGGACTCAAGGTTCCTCCCCTCTCCACCGAAAAGGAGGGTGGAGAGAGTTCCGGGGGTGAAAAAGGATGAGTTTCAACATTGACGATGTCCTGCGGGTGGCAGTGAAGAACGGGGCTTCCGACGTTCACCTGAAGGTGGGGCTTCCCCCCATCTTCAGAATCAACGGCCGGCTCGTTCCCCTGAAGACCCCCCACCGGTTGAGTTCCGAGGACATGAAGGCTATGGCTTCCTCGATCCTGCGGGAGGGTCAGTGGGAAAAGCTCCAGCAGGATAAAGAGCTGGACGTGGCTTACAGCGTCTCCGGGCTGGGGAGGTTCCGGGCAAACATCTTCTTCCAGAGGGGGACCCTGGGAATTTCCCTCCGCGTCGTCCCCGGAGGTGTCCTCACTTTCGAAGAGCTGAACCTCCCTGAGGTGTTGAAGAAGATATCCCTCGAACCGCGGGGTCTCATCCTCGTTACGGGAACGACGGGAAGCGGTAAGTCCACGACGCTGGCGGCGATGATCGAGTACATAAATCAAAACCGCACGTGCCACATAATCACCATCGAAGACCCCATCGAATTCCTCCTCAGAGACAGGAAGAGCATCATTTCTCAAAGAGAAGTGGGGGTCGACACGAACTCCTTCGCGGCGGCTCTCAAAAGCGCCCTCCGGCAGGACCCCGACGTTATCCTCGTGGGTGAGATGAGGGATTACGAGACCATCGAGACCGCTCTCGTCGCTGCGGAGACAGGTCACCTGGTGATGAGCACTCTCCACACGGTAGATGCTGCGGAGACGATAAACAGAATCATTACCGTTTTCCCTCCTTACCAGCAGAAACAGATACGGCTTCAGCTCGCTTCTATCCTGAAGGCGGTCATCTCCATGAGGCTCGTTCCCCGGGCAGACGGAAACGGCCGGGTCCCCGCGGTGGAAATCATGCTCAACACGGCCCGCGTCAGGGAGTACATTGAGAACAAGGACAAGACGAGGAAGATACGGGAGGCCATCGCCGAGGGGCACACGAGCTACGGGATGCAGACTTTTGACCAGTCTCTCATGTTCCTCTACAGGAAGGGCTTAATAACCCTCGAGGAGGCTCTCCGTCAGGCAACGAACCCGGATGACTTCATGCTCAGGGTCCAGGGCGTCACCGGCGCTACTGACATGACATTCAAGGAATTCGACGCAGATGAAGAAGAAGGGGGGGAGTGAGGAGTCTGCCCTTTCCCGGGCCCTCTCGATTCTTTCCCGACGCGATTATTCGGAAGCGGAAGTGAGGGAGAAGCTCCTCTCCCGCGGGTATCCCGAAGAGGAAGTGGCCTCAACCATCTCCCGCCTGAAGGAGCTCGGATACATCGACGACAGGCGTCTTGCCCTTTTCAGCGCCCGGTATCGCCTTGAAAACCTCGGCCAGGGCAGGCGGAAGGTGTGGGAATACCTGACGAGGAGGAGAATTCCCCGTGAAATAATAGAGGAGGTGCTCGACGAGGCGTGCCGGGAAGTGGACGTCGTGGAGAGGGGCGTGGCGCTCCTGGAAAGGAGGCACGCCCGCCGTCCGTTTGATATTTTAGAGGAAAAAGGTAAGATATTCAGATACCTTGCAGGGAGGGGCTACACTCCCGAAGAGGTGCGGAAGATAATAGAGAGATTCGAGGAAAAGGAGAGGGGCTCACGATGAAGGGAAAAGAGGTAAGGGAAAGGTTTCTCAAGTATTTCGAGAGACACGGCCACAGGATTCTCCCCAGTTCGTCCCTCGTCCCGCAGAAAGACCCGACCCTCCTCTTCACCAACGCGGGAATGGTTCAGTTCAAGGGAGTATTTCTCGGGCTCGAGAGCATCGGGACGACGAGGGCGACGACAGCGCAGAAGTGCCTCCGCGTCTCGGGGAAACACAACGACCTGGAGAACGTGGGATACACGGCAAGGCACCACACTTTCTTCGAGATGCTGGGGAATTTCTCCTTCGGTGACTATTTCAAAAAAGAGGCGATTTTCTTCGGGTGGGATTTTCTGGTGAACGAAATGGGCCTCGACCCGGAAAGGATATACGTCTCCGTCTTCAGGGACGATGACGAAGCCGCGGAAATCTGGGAGAAGGAGATCGGCGTCCCGAAGGAAAAGATTTTCCGCTTCGACGAGAAGGACAACTTCTGGGCCATGGGTGATACGGGCCCCTGCGGCCCCTGCTCGGAAATCATCTACGACCAGGGGGAAGAGGCGGGCTGCGGAAAGCCCACGTGCACCGTCGGGTGCGACTGCGACCGCTATCTGGAAATATGGAACCTCGTTTTCATGCAGTACAACAGGGACGAATCGGGGAAGCTGACTCCCCTTCCGAAACCGAGCATTGACACCGGCATGGGCCTTGAGAGGATTACGGCCGTGGTCCAGGGGGTCCTGAGCAATTACGACACGGACTTTTTCACGGGGCTCATTAACAGGATTCAGGAAATTTCCGGGAGGGATTACGGGAAAGACCGGCGAATCGACGCGGCTATGAGGGTCATCGCCGACCACGCCCGGGCAACGGCATTTCTCATTGCAGACGGGGTCCTTCCTTCCAACGAAGGGCGCGGTTACGTTCTCAGGAGAATCATGAGGAGGGCGCTCCGCCACGGGAAGAAACTCGGATTTTCCGAGCCGTTCCTCCACGTCGTCACCGACGAAGTGGTGGAGGAGATGGGAGACCATTACGGCGAACTCCGGGCGAACAGGAGTTTCATCGAGAAGGTCGTCCTCAACGAAGAGGAGAGGTTCCTCTCAACCCTCGACAGCGGCTTGAAAATCTTCGAGGAGGAAGCCGGCAAAATCGTGGCGGCCGGGGGGAACGTCATTCCCGGGGACGTGGTGTTCAAGCTTTACGACACTTACGGGTTTCCGGTGGACCTCACGGAGGATATCTGTCGGGAGAGGGGCCTCACTGTTGACCACGAGGGATTCGAGAGGGAGATGGAGAAGCAGAGGGAGAGGGCGAGGCAGGCGTGGAAAGCCGGTGAAGTGGGAGAGGACCTTCGGGCCTTCACGCCCCTTTTAGAGGAAGGGGTGAAGGTTGAGTTTACCGGTTACAACTTTTTCTCAGACTCGGGAGAGGTTCTCTTCATTGTCTCTTCAGGTCAGTCAGTGGAGTCTGCCTCTGAAGGTGCCACGGTGGACATCGTGACCACCCGGACTCCCTTCTACGCGGAAGGGGGAGGACAGGTGGGAGACGCGGGGACCGTTGTCACTCCCACGGGGAAGGTTGAGGTGGAGACGACATACCGTGTGGGAGACGACGTCATCGTTCACCGGGGGAAGGTCGTTGAGGGTGAGGTGAAAGTGGGGCAGAAAGCGGAGCTGAGCGTGCAGGAGGGCGAGAGGAGGAAGACCCAGGCAAACCACACGGCCACGCACGTTCTCCAGGCGGCGCTCCGGGAGATTCTCGGGGACCACGTGAGGCAGGCGGGCTCCTACGTGGGACCCGACAAGCTGAGATTCGACTACACCCACTTCGACCAGCCCTCGCCGGAGGAACTGGAGAGAATCGAGGAGTTCGTCAACAGGACGGTCCTTTCGGCGAAGAAGGTGATGTGGGATTACGTCCCTTACGACGAGGCCATCTCGAAAGGAGCGATGGCTCTTTTCGGGGAGAAGTACGGCGACGTCGTTCGGATGGTCCAGGTGGAGGGCGTGAGCGTCGAACTCTGCGGCGGGACCCACGTGAGAAATACCTCTGAAATCGGCCCCTTCGTCATCGTGGAGGAGAGGGCGCTGGCTGCAGGAGTGAGGAGAATTGAGGCGCTCACGGGGATGGCTGCCCTCGACCACCTCCGCGGTTTCAGGAGCACTCTGACGAGGACTTCCCGCCTCCTCGCTGTTTCTCCCGAGGAAGTGCCCGGAAGGGTGGAGAAACTCCTCGAGGAAGTGAAGAGGCTCGAGAAGGAGAAAGAGGAGATAAGGAGGAAGGCTCTGAAGGGAGAGGTAGGGGCTGGAGAGCTGACCGTCGAGAAGGTGGGCGGCCTCTCATTTGCCTGGAAGGTTTTCGACGACCTCGATGTGAGGACGATGAGAGAGTTGATGGACGAGATGAAGGGGAAAGTGGGCACGGGAGTCGTCCTCCTCGCCTCGAAGGCGGAGGGGAAGTCCTCCATTCTGGTGGGGGTGACGAAAGACCTGACGGAGAAGTGCGACGCCCGGCAACTCGTTGCCCGCCTCGCGGAGGCCTTCGGCGGGAAGGGAGGGGGGCGTCCGGACCTGGCGCAGACGGGGTCGGGTGACCCCTCCGTGGCTGAAAGGTCTGTCGATGAAATGAGAAAGATTCTCGGAGAACTGGGCACGTGAGACGCAGGCTGAGTCCTTTCGGGGGGGCGGTCCTTTTCCTCCTCTGCATCTTTCTCGTCGGGTGCTCGAAAGAACTCGTCCGTCCCGGGCAGTCGGACAGAGAGATGTTTGACCTCGGAAAAAGGTTGATGGAGCAGGAGGAGTATCAGGACGCCATCACCGTTTTCCGGGAACTGAACAACAGGCATCCCTCATCCCCTCTGGTGGAAGAAGCCCTCTTCAACATCGCTCTCGCTTATTACCTCGACGAGATGGACGTCGACGCCGAGGTCGCTTTCGACGACTTTCTCCGCCTCTACCCGGCAAGTCCCCTCGTCCCGAAGGCGCTTCTCTACAAGGGATTGACCATCGAGAGGGCCGTGGAGCCTCCGGGAAGGGACCAGGACCCTGCCAGGGAGGCCCTCTCTGTCTACCGGGACCTGGTGGCGCGATATCCTGATGCAGAGGAAGCCAGGAAGGGGAGGGAGAGGATAGAAGCTCTCCGCTCGCACCTGGCGAGACACGAGATGGAAATTGCCCGTTTCTACATAAAGAAGGACAAGTTCGATGCTGCCGTTTACCGGCTCAGGCGGGCGCTGGAAAGTTACGGAGACACGAGGGTGGGCGACGACCTTAAACTCCTCCTCGGAATCGCCCTCGCCCGATCGGGGAAGCTGGAGGAGGCGAGGAAGATTCTTCACGAGCTGGAGAGAAGCGAGTCCCCCCCGGAAGGCATCGGTGACCTGAGAGAGGAGATTCGAGAGCGGGAGGCGGAAAAATGAGGAAGGTTTCTCTCGTCAGTCTCGGGAAACAGGCATTTCGCGAGGGGAATTACCACCTCGCGGAGAAACTTCTCCGGGAGGCCGTCGAGGGGGGAGCAGAGTATCCCGACGTTTTCCACACCCTCGGAGTTATTTCCCACCTCCTCGGAAACCTCAAGGAAGCGGTGACCTGGTTTGAGCGCGCTCTCGAAATTAACCCTTCATATTCCGAGGCCCTCGTCTCCCTTTCGATTACCCTCAACGACATGGGTGAGTATTCAAAAGCACGGGAAGCATTCGAGAGGGCGGTGCAGTCCGTTTCGTCCCGCGGAGAGGCCACGGTGGAGATTGTCCGTCCCCGCCTCGTGGAGGGATACCGTGACCTTGCGAAGCTCTACGCGTCCATCAGTCACTACGAAGAGGCCAGGGAGTGCCTGGAGAAGGCCATGTCCCTGGCGCCCGAGTACCTCGACGTGAAGGTCGATTACGCCTCGCTCCTCCGTGAAATGGGCGACTTCGCTGCCGCGCGAAAGACCCTGGAGGAGGTGCTGGAGAAAAACCCCTCCAGCACGGGTGCCCTCATTGACCTGGGTCTCCTTTCTTACCTGGAGGGGAAGAGAGGAGAAGCCCGGGAGTACTTCGAAAGGGCCCATCAGAGAGACCCGAAGAACACCCTTGCCCTCATATACCTG
>RFHC01000025.1 GCA_003696505.1 Deltaproteobacteria bacterium | reverse complement strand
CCCCCAGGCTTCTGCGCGCCATCGCCAGGGTAGAGAGCTCGATGGACCCGGAGGCGAGGAGGGTAAACGGAAACGGGACGGTCGATGTGGGGCTCATGCAGGTCAATTCCTCCTGGAGGCGTGTTCTCGGTGAGGGGTTCTGGGAACTCGCCAGGTCGTCGCCCTGCGGGAACGTTTATGCAGGGGCGTATGTCCTCCGACTTTGCGTGGACAGGTTCGGCTATAACTGGGACGCCGTCGGGTGCTACCACTCACCTGACCCTCGAAGGGCGTCTCTCTACGTGAGGAAGGTTAAAAAAGCGCTGGAGGGAGAGAGATGATGGTGGATGACGTGGTCCTTGCGGTGATCTCCGCATCGGAGAAGATCGTTTCTCTTGCGACCTTGCTCGCATCCGTTACCTGCTATGACCGGGAGGATTTTATCCACACGGCTTATGCCGAAGTCGTCGAGGCGATAAGGGCCGGAGGCACCCTCGATGATGCGCTCGCCCTCGCGGAGAAGAAGCTCAGGAAAATGCTCAGCGAAAACGGCAACGGGAGAAAAAGGCACCTCTCTTTTGACGATCACGAGTACCTCGTTCCAGGAACCCCGTCGGTGGAAGAGGAACGGCTTCTCGAGGGCCCTGATCCCTTCAGTGAGAACATCCGTGAGGTACTCAGGGAGAGGGTAAGGAGCCTCCCCCTCCTGGAGAGGAGGGTGCTTACTTACAGGTTCGGCCTGTTCGGGTCCTCTCCCCGCACCATCGAGGAGACGGCCAGAGCGCTCGGTATCTCGCCCATGAGGGTGAAGCGGGCTCAGAGGAGGGCCCTCCGGTCCCTCAGGGAGCAGCTCTATCCCTATTTCCCTCTTGATTGAGGTGTGGGCCGGGTGAGGAACCTGGAGGAGGTTGTGCTCGAGGTGGCGGCAAGGAGAAAACTTCCCCCCGCCGATGTGTGGCGCGCCGTGGAGGAAGCCGCGGGAAGGGCCTTTCCCACCGCTGACGTGGAGGTCGTGAAAGGGATGCTCGTCCGGTACCTGACGGCGGGGAGAGGAGCATCACTGGAAGAGGCCAGGGAGGCGGCACCTTCTGCCTGCCCGGGCGACGTCGTCCCCGTCCCCCTCCGCCTAGAAGGCGGCGCGAGGAGGCGCTTCAGGTGGCTTTTGAACAGGGTTCTTTCGGAACTGGAGACGGAGAGGCTCTACCGGAAGTGGAAGCGCGAGAAGGGCAGGGCGGTGATGGGCGCCGTGATGGGGCCCATGCCTGGCGGGAGAGGAGTCTATGTCGATCTCGGGGATGCCGTGGGGGAACTGGAAAAACAGAGGATGGTCCCCGGGGAGTCCTACACCCCCGGCAGGGTGATGGTCTTTCTGGTGGCGGCTGTAAAACTCCGCCTGGAGACAGGAGGCAGGCTGGAGGTGGTCCTCTCGAGGAACTCAAGGAGGCTCGCAGAAGCCCTCATTGAGCAGTCCTGCCCCGGGGTGAAGGTCGAGGTGGTGCGGAGGGTGGCAGGCAGAAGGTGTGTCGTCGTGAGCGGGTCGCCCCTTTCCCGGAAGGTGATGGCTGACGTCTCTCGCCTCCTGGGAGAGGTGGTCGTGTGCAGGGTCGAGGAGGAGCGGGATGGGTAAGACTCCTGTCACCGGGAAATCCGGAGGTTTCGGGTCCGGGGGCACCGTAATCCTGACCGGAAACCAGGTCGCCCCGAAACCTGCGGGCCTTATAGACGCCGTCTCCGAGATCCAGCAGTACTACATCATCGAGAAGACCGGGCAGGAGATCCCGAAAGACTTCCTCACCTTGAGGGGGACGATCACCTTCGTGATGATCGGCCTCAAATCCGGGTTCGTCGAAGGGCTGTTTTTCGCCCTCGTCATCCCTCTCGTCCTCACCTTCTCAACTGCTATGTTCCTGCAGGTGACGGGGCTTAAGACCGACTGGTTTTTCCAGTTTCTCCTCTATCTCACCGCCTTCTCCCCGGTCGTGTTCAACACCTTCCTCTGCTGTTACATCGGGAAGTACTACGTGGGGAATTTGACGAAGAAGGCGGTTAACTGCCTCTTAAACGGCCGCTCCGCCGCGCTGGTTTTCAAGGGGTTCATCGTGTTTTTCCTGTTCCTTTTCTTGAACCGGTGGCTGACTCCGGAGGTGTGCGGGAATCTCGCGCTCAGGCTGAAACCCCCGGCAGGAGAAAAGGCATACGTCCTCCTCCTCGGTTTTTCCTCCCACCTCCCGGAGGCGGCGTACCTGACCCTGGCGACCTCGCTCGTCGCATCGGCCGTCCCCTTCCTTTCCGTCTACTTCCAGGACCACGTGAGGAGGCGGAGGGTGGAAAAAGCCCTGAAAATCCTGGAGGACGCCTGAGATGGGCATAAAGAGCCTCGGCAACGTCATCCCCGTCCGGGAAGGGGAAAAGTCCCTCCTTTTGGGTGTGGGATATCCCCTGGACGATCCCGGGACCGTTGGGCTCCTTTCCCTCCCGGACTCTTTCCGGAAGGGGCATTTTTTCTGCTTCGGCACGACGAGGATCGGCAAGACGCGCCTGTTGGAGGCGATGGTGGAGCAGGATATAAGGAACGGCCACTCCGTCGTGGTGATCGACCCGAAGGGGGACATGGGCCTCTTCTCGAAGGTCGTCCAGGTCGCCTTCGAGGAAGGCAGGGAGGAGGAGCTCATGTTCCTCTCGCCCGTCTTCCCGGAGCACTCGATCCGCATCGACCCCCTCTCGCACTACTTCATGCCGGAGGAGGTGGTGAACCATGTCATCTCAGGGATAAAGGCGCGGGAGGAATTCTTCATCAACATCGCCTACGAGGTGTCGCTCATCGTCGTGAACTCCCTCATCCTCTTCGCGAAGGTGAGGAGGAGGAAGCCGGAGATAAACTTCCAGAAAATCAAGGACAGGATCTCCTACCCGGACCTGAAGCGCCTGAGGGAGCAGCTCTCATCCATCCACCTCCCGGAAGCGGAAGAGATTCTCTCTGCCCTCGACCAGGTGCTCTCCTCCCCGCAGGACTACTTCTCGAAGGTGTCGTCTTCCCTTCGGACCACCCTGACGGCGTTGACGACGGGGAACGTCGGGAGGGTGATAGGCAGGGTGGACAAAAACAGGTTCATCGAAAGGCTCGAAGCCGGGAAGAGGGTGATCGTCGTCGTCCAGACGGGGTCGCTTTTGACGAGGAAGGCCGCCCACATCATCGCACGCGTTTTCGTCTCGATGGTCCAGTCCTTTATCGGGCGCGTCTTCGCTTCGGGGAGGGCGCTGGATCCTCCCCTGTGCCTCTACCTCGACGAGGCGGCGAACGTCCTCTACTACGGGATAGAGGACCTCTTCTCAAAAGCGGGCGGGGCAAACGTCTGGGTGCACGCCTTTGCCCAGTCCGTATCCGACCTGGTCTCCGAGATGTGGGAAGACTACGCCTACCGGATCCTGGACAACACGAACACGAAGGTGTTCATGCGGGTGAACAACCCCGAGACGGCGAAATACGTCTCCGACTACGCGGGGACGAAGAGGAGGTTTTCCCCCATCCTCTCCCTGGGGGGAGGAGTATCGGTCAGGGAACTGGAGGAGCCCTTTCTCCGCCCGGAAGACGCCATGAACTTAAGGGAGAGGGAGTTTTTCCTCTATACCTACTCGGGCGCCTACCGGGGGAAGGTGGTGACCGTCCCTGAGGCGAGGGTGAGGGTGATATTCCCGTCGATCGATGTCATGGACGGAGGTGGGGATGAAGCTGACGCCCCTTGTGATTCTTGAGGTATTCCTCCTTGTTTTCTTCGCGTCGATTTACCTGTACGCCTCCCTTTCCCGGGGGAAATCGAGGGAGGATGAGAGGTTTGAGGTCGCGCTCGAGAAGCTCTCGAAGCTCTGGACGGAAGGTGAAGTCCACGGCGCTGAAGTGGTACCTCCCGTTGCGTCGCGGACGTTGCCGGCATTCAACTCAAAGGAGCTGAACGAGTTCTACAAAAACCACCTCGCGCCGTACGTGGAGACAGCCCTCTACTCGGCCACGATGGGCCCTGCCCTGGACGTGATCATCAAGGTCCTGGTGATTCTGGACACGGACGGCGACTGCCCTTCCGTCGTGGACGCCGCGGGGGACCCGGAGGCGGACGCGTACGGGTCGTCCTACGGTCTCCTGAAGAAAGTCACCCTCCGGGAGCACTCGATCCACGTCGCGGAGGAGGCCGTACGGATCATCTCCGGCAGGTATAAGGAACCGGAGATGCTTCTGGGCAGGGTGCTCATCGTCGCCCTTGCCCACGACCTGGGGAAAATCCCCCGCTTCAGGTCGGGGCCGGCATACGTCCTCGGCAACCACCCGGCGATCTCCGCGGCAGTCCTGGAACCGCTCGTTACCGACCTCCCGGGTAAGGAGGAGGTGTTGAAAGCCGTCAGAGACCACCACTCCGCCACGTCCTCAGACCCGCTCATCCGCATCCTGAACGAAGCGGACAGGCGCGCGAGGGAAAGGGAGGTCGGGATGCTTGCCGGCGCGTCTGCCCTGGTTCCGAGGGGTTCTTTCTCCTGGCTT
>RFHC01000148.1 GCA_003696505.1 Deltaproteobacteria bacterium | reverse complement strand
GAAGATGTCGGTGATGATTCTCATGGAGGGTTCGGGAGGGAATATCCACGACTTCTGCGCGATGTACTCCTTGAGAATGTCGTTCTGAATCGTTCCGCCTATCTTGTCCCACGAAACTCCCTGCTTCTCCGCGACTACCATGTACATCGCCAGGAGAATGGCGGCCGGCGCGTTGATGGTCATCGACGTCGTGACCTTGTCGAGGGGAATACCGTCGAAGAGTATCTCCATGTCCTTGAGGGAGTCCACCGCAACGCCGCACTTCCCCACCTCACCGCGGGCTCGCGGGCTGTCGGAGTCGTATCCCATGATGGTGGGCATGTGGAAGGCGACGGAAAGACCCGTCTGCCCCTGCGAGAGGAGGTAGTGGTACCGCCTGTTGGTGTCCTCCGCCGTCCCGAAGCCGGCAAACTGCCTCATGGTCCAGAGCCGACCCCGGTACATCGACGCCTGGACGCCCCGGGTAAAGGGGTATTCCCCCGGGAAGCCCAGGTCCCTTTCGTAATCGAAGTCAGCCAGGTCCGCCGGTGTGTAGAGGTTTTTTATCTCCTCGTCCGAGACCGTGGAGAAGCGCTCGAGCCTTTCCGGCTTCTTCTCGAGGGTCTTCTTCAGTGTGGTGTTTTCCCACTCCTCTTTTCTCTTCTTTATTCTCTCTACTTTGTCCTTTTCAAACATGGGACACCTCCCTGCGTGTACTTCCCCTCATTCCCCCGTGATTTTTCATTCCCTATCTCTCTATGCCGACGCGCGCGTCCACGCCGGCCGCGTAGTAGTGCTTTACTTCTCTCATCTCCGTGACGAGGTCTGCTTTCTCCATCATCCTCTCCGTTGCCCCTCTCCCCGTGAGAACGAGTTCCACTCCATCGGGTTTCCTCTCCATCAGGTCCAGGACTTCCTCTTCGGGGATGAGGTTGAACATGACAGCGCAGTTCATCTCATCGAGGATGAGGATGTCCGGTTTCTCCTCGAAAAGGACTTTTTTGGCCAGTTCAAATCCCTCCCGGGCGAGGCGGACGTCTTCCGGGTCAGGACTCTTCGGGTTGACGAAGGTGTCTCTCCCGCACTGGTGTAGCCTCACGTAGGGGGAAAGCATCTTCACTCCTTCCAGTTCACCGTAGTCGATCCAACCCTTCATGAACTGGATGATGACGACAGAGAGGCCGTGCCCTGCGGCCCGAAGGGCAAGCCCCAGCGCAGCTGTCGTTTTCCCCTTCCCGTTGCCCGTGTAAATCTGGATATATCCCTTTCCGACGCTCCCCTTCACCGCTCACTCCCTCAGGAGATTCCGGGCAATGACGAGCCTCTGAATTTCAGAGGTCCCTTCATATATCGTCGTGACCTTCACGTCCCTCAGGTGACGCTCAACGGGATACTCGCTGACGTAACCGTATCCACCGTGTATCTGCACCGCCCGGTGACAGACCCGGTAGGCCATTTCGCTGGCGAAGAGTTTCGCCATGGATGCCTCTTTCGTGAAGCGGACCCCTTTCTCCTTCAGATACGCCGCACGGAGCGTGAGAAGCCGTGCCGCCTCGATTTCCACGGCTGAATCGGCGAGCATCCACTGAATCGCCTGGAAGTTCGCAATGGGCTGACCGAACTGCTGACGTTCCTTCGCGTACTGGACCGCGGCCTCGAGAGCCGCTGTCGCTATTCCTACCGCCTGGCAGCCGATTCCTATCCTCCCCCCGTCGAGGGCTGTCATCGCAATTTTGAACCCGTCACCCTCCTTCGACAGGAGGTTTTCCGCCGGGACCTCCATGTCCTCGAAAACGAGCTCCACCGTGTTGGAACCGCGTATCCCCATCTTCTCTTCTTTCTTCCCCACTCTGAATCCGGGGAAGGAGGGTTCCACGATAAAGGACGAAATCTCCTTCGGGTCCTTCTTCGTCACCGCCATGACGACGACGAGTTTCGAGTATCCGGCGTTGGTGATGAAAACCTTCGTTCCGTTGAGAACGTATCTGTTGCCGTTCTTCACGGCGGTGGTCCGGATTCCCCTCGCGTCAGAGCCAGCTCCCGGCTCGGTCAGCGCGAAGGCGCCAGGACCGAGGTCCCCCGACACGAGCGGCGGGAGATACTTCCTCCTCTGCTCCTCGTTTCCGAATCGGTAGACTGCCTCGGCGACCATGTTCTGAACGGCCATTGTCACGGCCGTCGATGCGCAACCCCGGGCAATCTCCGTGAGCGCCAGGGCATACGCGACGGGGCCAGCTCCCGCCCCGCCGTACTCCTCGGGGACGAGCATGCCCATCATCCCCAGGTCGAAGAGAGCCTTCACCTGCTCGGCGGGAAATTCCTCCTTCTCGTCAATCTCCGCCGCCTTCGGCTTCAACTCCTTTTCTGCGAATGAGCGTGCCGTGTCCTGAATGAGTTTCTGCTCTTCTGTCAGTTCAAACTCCACAGGTCTCCTCCGGTATCCTCAATCTCTGAGCAGCGCGTTGGCAATGACGAGCCTCTGAATTTCCGACGTGCCTTCGTATATCTCCGTAATTTTCGCGTCGCGGAAGTGCCTCTCGGCGGGATATTCCTTGATGTATCCGTACCCGCCGTGGATCTGAATGCACTTGACGGCGCTCCTCATCGCAACCTCGGCTGCGAAGAGTTTCGCCATGGACGACTCCTTACTGTGACGGATGCCCTTGTCTTTGAGGTAAGCCGCCCTCCAGGTGAGAAGCCTGGCCGCGTCTATTTCCGTGGCCATGTCGGCGAGCATCCACTGAATCGCCTGGAAATTTGCTATCGGCTGTCCAAACTGCTGTCTCTCCTTCGCATAGGCGAGGGCATCTTCAAGACATGCACGGGCGATACCCACCGCCTGGGCGGCTATGCCGATACGACCCGCGTCGAGGGTTGCCATCGCCACCTTGAATCCCATTCCCTCCTCGCCGAGCCTGTTTTCGACGGGAATCTTCACGTCCTCCAGGATAATGGAAGCGCTGTGAGATGCTTTTATTCCGAGTTTTTTCTCCGGTTTTCCGACAGTTACCCCCTCAGACTTCATGTCGAGGATGAAGGCCGTAATACCTTTGTGCCTCTTCTCCTTGTCCGTCATGGTGAAGAGGATGCAGTAGTCAGCCTCCGGGGCGTTGGTGATGAAGTTCTTCGTCCCGTTGACGATGTAGTAATCCCCGTCTCTTACCGCCGTCGTCTTCTGGGAAGCCGCGTCCGACCCCGCACCGGGCTCGGTGAGACCGAAACAGCCGAGTTTCTCCCCCTGCGCAAGGGGGGTGAGGTATTTCTTCTTCTGCTCTTCGTTTCCAAACTTGAGAAGGGGCTCGCAAACGAGGGAATTGTTCACCGACATGATGACCGCTGTCCCTGCGCAGGCGCGGGATATCTCCTCCATGGCGATGGCGTAGGAAATGTAATCGAGACCCGGTCCGCCGTACTCCTCAGGGACGGCCATCCCCATCAGTCCCAGCTCTGCCATCTTCTTCACAAGTTCTTCCGGAAACCTTCCCGTCTCGTCCAGTTCCGCTGCGAGTGGCAGGACCTCGTTCTGGGCGAAGTCCCGGGTCATGTCCTGAATCATCTTCTGTTCGTCGGTCAGTTCAAAGTTCATCGCTTCCTCCCTCTCTTGATTTCACTCATTCCTCACTTGCCTTTAAACTCGGGCTTCCTCTTCTCGATGAAGGCCTTCATTCCTTCCCTGCTGTCTTCCGTCGAAAAGCCGAGAGCGAAGTTTGTCAGTTCGAGATAGCACCCGTCTTCCAGCGAGCAGTTCAGACCCTGGTTGATGGAGCGTTTCGCCGTGTAGATGGCAAAAGGCGCTTTGGAGGCAATCTTATTCGCGATTTTCAGGGTCTCCTCCCGAAGTTGGTCGTGAGGGACGACCCTGTTGACCAGGCCCATTTCGTAGGCTCTCTGTGCGCTTATGTGGTCCCCTGTCAGGACGAGCTCCTTCGCCAGGTTTCTCCCCACGAGGCGGGGAAGCCGCTGGGTCCCTCCCATCCCCGGGATGATTCCCAGGTTCACCTCGGGCTGGCCGAAGATAGCCCTGTCCGATGCGATGATGAGGTCGCACGCCATGGCGAGTTCACATCCCCCTCCGAGGGCATAGCCGTTCACCATGGCGATAATCACCTTGGGGGACTTCTCCATGAGGAATGTCAGCTCCTGACCTTTCCTGACGAACTCGAAAACCTCAACCGGGGAGAGCGTGCTCATGTGTTTGATGTCGGCACCGGCGACGAATGACTTCTCTCCGGCTCCCGTGATGACGATGACGCGGACAGCGTCATCTCCGTTCAGTTCTGTTATCGCTGACGTCAGGTCGTCGATGACGTCCCCGTTGATTGCGTTCAACGCCTCGGGCCGGTTCACCGTCACGAAAGCGACGGCTCCTTCTTTTTCAACGAGCACCGTTTTGTAACTCATCGTCCCTCCTCCTCGTCAGGCGTTATTATTTGTATTCGTAAAAGCCCTTGCCGGTCTTCCGTCCCAGCCACCCGGCCTCAACGTACTTCCTCAAGAGGGGGCAAGGTCTGTACTTGGGGTCCCCGAGGCCCTCGTGAAGAACCTCGAGGATGTAGAGGCAGGTGTCGAGACCGATGAGATCGGCAAGGGCAAGGGGGCCCATGGGATGGTTGGCGCCCAGTTTCATGATCTGGTCTATATCCTCGGCCGTGCCCACTCCCTCGTAGAGGGCGTAAACGGCCTCGTTAATCATCGGCATGAGAATCCTGTTAATCACGAACCCGGGATAGTCGTTTGCCCTGACCGGGACTTTCCCCATTTTCTTCGCCAGTTCCACGACTTCCTCATAGGTCTCGTCGCTCGTGGCGAGCCCCGGAATCACTTCGACGAGGGTCATGAGGGGAACGGGATTCATGAAGTGCATGCCGATGACCTTTTCCGGCCGGGTCGTCACCGACCCGATTTTCGTTATGGAAATGGAGGAGGTGTTCGTCGCGAGGATACGCCCTTCAGGAACGAGCGAGTCGAGCTTTCTGAAAATGTCGAGTTTTATCTCTTCCCTCTCCGTTGCAGCCTCGACGACGAAGTCGGCCCGGGAGAAATCGTCGATGTTCGTGGTCGTCGTGAGGCGGCTGAGGCACGCCTTCGCCTCCTCTTCCGACATCTTCCCCTTTTCAACGAGTTTCCCGATTCCTCCTTCTATTCTCTTTCTGCTCCTCTCGAGGACCTCATCCGATATATCCTGAAGGAGGACCTCGAAACCGGAGGTGAGGGCAACCTGCGCGATGCCCGTCCCCATCTGTCCTGCACCGACAACACCGAAGACCTTTATCTCCATTTCGCTCCTCCCCTGGTCGTTTGATTATCGGAAGCGGGTTTTATCCCCTCCTTGATTTCGCTCCTCGACTCACACCCTCTCGACGCAGAGAGCGACGGCTTCCCCTCCACCGATGCAGAGGGAGGCGATTCCTCTCCGGGCATCCCTCGCTTCCATCGCGTGGAGAAGCGTCGTGAGGATACGGGCACCCGAAGCACCGATGGGGTGTCCCAGAGCGACGGCTCCGCCGTTGACGTTTACCCTGTCCCTGTCGAGTCCGAGCCCCCTTATGGCCGCTATTGCAACCCCAGCAAATGCCTCGTTTATCTCCCAGAGGTCGATGTCGTCCACAGAGAGCCCGAGCTTCTCGAGGAGTTTCCGGCACGCTTCGATGGGAGCGATGGTGAACCAGACAGGGTCGAGAGAAGCAGTGGAAAAGCCGACGATTTTCGCCATAGGCTTTATTCCCCTCTTCTCTGCCACGTCCGCTCCCATGACGACGAGCGCAGAAGCCCCGTCATTTATCTTCGAGGAATTGCCGGCCGTCACGGTCCCGTCTTTCTGGAATGCGGGCTTGAGCGTGGGGAGTTTGGAAAGGTCCACCCTTCCCGGCTCCTCGTCAACAGTGACGACGAGGGGGTCTCCTTTCCTCTGCGGGACTTCCACTGGAACGATTTCCTTCTCGAAGTCTCCATTCTCTATTGCCTTCCTCGCCCGCTCGTAACTGGAGAGGGCATACTCGTCCTGGTCCTCCCTCGTTATCTTGTGGTCCCGGGCGAGAATCTCGGCGCAGTTTCCCATGTGGATGTCGTTGTAAACGTCCCAGAGACCGTCCATCACCATGTGGTCGTATATCGTGGCGTTGCCGAGACGGTAGCCCGTCCTCGCCTTGTCGAGAAGGTAAGGGGCAAGAGACATGTTCTCCATTCCACCGGCAACAACGATGTCGCTCTCGTCCGTCATGATGGACTGAGCTGCGAGCATCACCGCCTTGAGTCCCGACCCGCAGACTTTGTTTATGGTGAGCGCTCCCGCCTTCGTCGGGATTCCGGCGTATATCATCGCCTGCCTCGCCGGAGCCTGCCCCACCCCTGCGGGAAGGACGTTACCCATGATGACCTGGTCAACATCCTCTTTCTCTATTCCGCTCCTTTTCACCGCTTCGGCGATGCAGATTGCGCCGAGTTTGGGAGCGGGGACGGTGGAGAGCGCTCCCTGGAAACTGCCTATCGGCGTCCTGACTGCAGAGGTTATGACGACTTCTCGCATGACCTTTCCCTCCCTCTCTCTTTTTTCAACTCTTCTTCCAGTTTTGACTCCATCCTCTTCCTGTAATCGATAATTTCCCTCTTCAACTGCTGAAGTTGACGAATCCTGTCGTCCACCTTTTTCGCGTGCTCGTCCAGAAGGTCGATGAGTTTCGGCAGGACCTGAGCGTTGGATTTCGTCTTCTGATATATGCTCTCCAGTTCGAGCATCTCCGCGAGGGAAAGCCCGAGGAGCTTGAGCCTCTTGATGAACTTGAGTCTCCGGATGTCGTCATCCGTGTACACGCGGCGTCCCGCTTCTATCCGGCGAATGCTGTTGAGAAGACCGATTTCCTCGTAATACCGGATTGTTCGGGGAGTGAGGTTGACGATTCTCGCCACCTCGCCGATCTGATAGGTCTTTTGTGATTTGTCCCGGGAAGACATGTTTGCCACCTTCCGTAAACTGGCAAGTTTATGGTGACAAAAATCGGGGAGCCTGTCAAGACTCCCCGACCGACATTCCCTCAGAACTCGATGATTTCGACCCTGTTCTCTGCCGGGAGCATGAATTCGACCTTTTCCGGCCTGATGACGAAAAGGGTGAAGTTCTCGTCCTCCGGCCCGGAGAAAAAGTTCGCGTATAACGGTCTCCAGAGTTTTTTCTTCATCTCCAGGTCATCGACCCTCTCGCATGTCCCGAAAAAGCGGGCGTAAGGTTTCCGCCAGTCCGTCGGGTCGCCGCCGACGACGAAGCACACCTTCGGGTTTGCCTCGAGCTGGGAAACCTTCCTCGTTCCCCTGTATGTGGCGAAGTAGACGTTCAGGTCATCATCTGCGTGACCAATCATGTACCTGACGAAGGGAGTATCCCCCTCCACCGTCCCGAGCACAATCAGTTCTCCGTCATCGTCAAAGAGTCGCCGGACCTGGTCTTTCACTGCCCCCCACCTCCCCTTTTCTCACTCAATTTACTCACCCATCCTGAGTCCTTTCGACTCAAAGTAATCGAGGAGCTGATAGATGATGTCGAAGTGCCTCTGCTCTTCCGTGGCCAGGAGCCGATAGAAGGTTGACTCCTTTTCGTCGGAGGCTTCCCGGGCGAAGCGCTCGTACATTTCCCGACCTTTCACTTCCAGGTTCAGGGCGTGCCTGAGCGCCGTCACCTCATCCTCCGTGACCATCTCTTCTCCGGAGAGTTTCCTCAGTTCCTCCATGAAAATCTCAGCCGGCTTCGTCATGTCCTGGAGCGTCACCTTTTCGGGAAACTGCCCCTTCTCCTCCAGTTCCTTCGATATACGGAGGATATCCTCCATGTGCTTCGTTTCCATCTGGGCGAGGTAATTGTAAAGTTCCCGGGTGAGCGAGTCCCCCGCCTTCTGCGCCGATTCGGAGAAAAACTTTTTCCCCGCCTTCTCAAACTCGAGGGCTTCCTTCAATTGAGGTTTCATTTCCGCCATTTGCTCCCTCCCGTTACTTTTCTCCCCGGGCATCCTCGAGGAGGAGCCCGAGTTTCAAAAGACCCGGCAGGTTTTCCCGCAGCAGGGGATGCGCGAGCCTCTTTTCATACCTGTAGATACAGTCTCTCACAGAAAAGTTTCGAGGAAAACGGAAACTTTCGCCGGGGAGGAGAAGTTCTCCCGGCTGCGTTGCCAGCCTCATCGGAGGGGGGAGGGAAAGGTATGACAGGGCCAACTCGTCAGAACCGACGGTGGAAATCAGGGTCGAGAGGGTACGGAGGAACAATTCGACCTCCCTCGCGACAGTCGGCGGGGCGGGGGTCTTTCCCAGGACCTTCCACACCCAGGATGATGCTTTCTCTACAGAAGCAATGGAGGAAACACTCCCCTCCTGAAGATGAAGAGGCCCGAGGGAATATGTTTCCCCTCCGATGACGATTTTGTTCTCATCAACCTGGATAAAGCGGGGGAGAAATCCGGCAGGGGCCATGATCGGTTCCACCCACACGGGACCGGATATGTCGACGACCCCGTATCCGGCCAGGTGGAAGATTCCGTTCTTCTCCCAACCCCTCACTTGTCTCCTGAAGAGGTCCCCTGGTAAATCACCGCCAGGATGAGGGCGGGTTCTTCCGTCGCGCTGTGAACGTGGTGCGGAATGGTGGAGTTGTAGTAAATGGAGTCTCCGCTTTCCAGAGTATCCTTGTATTTATCGAGGATAACTTCAACCTTTCCTTCAAGGACGTAAATAAACTCCTCTCCCTGGTGGACGCTCAATCTGGGGGTGGAAGTCTTTAGAGGTTTCAGGCGGACGACGAAGGGCTCCATCTTCCTTCCCCTCTTGCCCGCCCCGAGGGATTCGTAGGTGTAGTCTTCAGATGCCCCGTCTTTCGACGCCACCCGGGAGACGATTTTCCTCTCCTTTTTCCTGACGATGCTGAAATCTTTCCCCTCTCCCTCGAATAGGAAGTCGCTGATGCTCTCGCCGAGAGCGTTTGCCACCTCGACGAGGACTCCCAGAGGGGGTGAAATCATCCTGTTTTCTATCTGGGTGAGGAGAGCCGCGCTGAAACCGGTCTTCTCAGCCAGGTCCTGGATGGTGAGTCCCCGCTCTTCTCTCACCTTCCTTATCTTTTCTCCGACGATGACGTCGTCCCCCGGAGGAGAGTCCTCGACTGCCCCCTTCTCCCTCGCCAGTTTCTCGAGAATTTCCTCTATCTCGTTATCTTTCCTGATTTCGGACAAGGCTGCTGCCCTCCTTTATTGCCTGGATGTTGAGAGGTATGAGCTTCTCGTACCTCTTCGAAATCACTTTTGGAAGCGCCGAGATGACGGAGTCGAGGGAGACGATTTTCGTCTTCTCCACGAATGCCCCCAGGGCAACCATGCTCGCAAGCTGCTGGCTCCCCACTTTCTCCGCCACGTCGTTTGCGGGCACCTCCACCACTTCGACGTCGTCTCTTTCGACCTTCCCGTTTCCGATGAGAGAAGTGTTCACGACAACCACGCCCCCCCTCTTCACCGTGGGGAGAAACTTCTCCAGCGATGGACCATTCATGGCGATGAGGGACATCGGGTTGCCGACGATGGGAGAACCGATTTCCTCGTCAGAGACGATGACGGTGCAATTTGCCGTTCCGCCTCTCATTTCCACCCCGTAGACGGGGAAATAAGTGACGTTCTTCTTTTCCCCTATTGCCGCGATGGAGAGGACGTTTCCGATCATGAGGATTCCCTGTCCTCCGAATCCGGCCATGATGACGTCGTAGTACATCAGGTATCCTCCTGTAATGTGAACCTGAGAACCTTTCAGTTCGCCTGCGAGCGTCCCCGAGTCGGGCGAAGAGCCGGGCAAGCGAGAAACCGAAAAATAATTCCTCTGGCAATGCGGAGTTCGGAATTCGGATTGCGGATTTTAATGGCTTGAATCAGATTCCCCATTCCGCACTCCCCATTCCGCACTGAAACACCACATATCACAGAAAGTCTCCGTGTTCCCTCTTCTTGAATTCCCCCAGGGGGAAGAAGCTCATCATTTCCGTGAGGACCCTCTTGTTCGCTTCGGGGGGCTTCATCCTCCAGTTCGTCGGGCAGGCCGAAAGGAATTCAACGATGGAAAAACCCATTTCCTTCAGCTGAGCCTCGAAGGCCGTTCTCACAGCCGCCTTCGCTTTCCGGATTTGAGCCGGGGTGGAAACGGCAACGCGGGCCGAGTAGGCCGTTCCCTCGAGGGTCGCGAGGAGTTCTGCCATCTTGATCGGGTAACCGTCCCTCCGGAAGTCCCTCCCGTAGGGGGAGGTCGTCGTCTTCTGACCGAGCATCGTCGTTGGCGCCATCTGACCGCCCGTCATTCCGTAGGTCGTGTTGTTTACGAAGATGACGGTGATATTCTCACCCCTGTTCGCCGCGTGAACGACCTCTGATGTCCCGATTGCAGCCAGGTCTCCATCACCCTGATACGTGAAGACGAATCTGTCAGGGAGAGACCTCTTCACTCCAGTCGCAACGGCCGCCGCTCTCCCGTGGGGGGCGTCGACCACGTCCACGTCGATGTAGTTGTAGAGGAAAACGGAACAGCCCACAGAGGCAACCCCGATGGTCTTCTCCCTCAGGTTGAGGGAATCTATCGTTTCGCAGACGATTCTGTGGATGATGCCGTGGTGGCACCCCGCGCAGAAGTGCGTCCGCACGTCTCTCAGAGACCGGGGACGCTCAAAGACCTTTTTCGCTTCCTGTCCGGGCTGGCTCATCGATGGCTCTCCCTTTCGATTTTTTCTCCAGGACTTCGTAAATCTCTTCCGGCGTGAGGAGCTGGCAGGGCCGGCCGTAAAAATCTATCTTGTCGTGCTCCTCGCTCGACCTCTTCACGTCGTCTATCATCTGGCCCGTGTTCATCTCCATGACCGTCACCGTCTCAGACGAGGCCACGACCTCCCTCACCTGCTCGGACGGGAAGGGGAAGAGAGTGATGGGGCGGAAAAGTCCCGCCTTTATCCCGTTTCTTCTCGCCCACTGAATTGCCGTTTTCGCCACTCTCGCGGCCGTCCCGAATGCGATGACCACGTGCCGCGCGTCGTCCATCATGAAGTGCTCGTAAAGGACTTCCTCCCTCTCCATCTGCCGGTACTTCTCCGCAAGCTTCCAGTTGTGCACCTCGATGGAATTATCCTTCAGGTAGAGGGAGGTTACCTGCCGCGTCGGCCTCCCCTCTGCCCCGGTTATGACCCAGGACCGGTCAAATTCGTAGAG
>RFHC01000147.1 GCA_003696505.1 Deltaproteobacteria bacterium | reverse complement strand
GGACCCGGATAATTCCCCTGTCCGCCCTCAAATCGCCCACTCTGAGCGACACGAGTTCCCCCACCCGGAGCCCCGAAGAGTAGAGAAGTTCGATTATCGCCCGGTCCCTGAGACTCAAAAAGTCCTGACCGGAGGCGCTTTTCAGGAGCGCATCCATTTCGTCGAGGGTGAGAAATCCCGGCACCTTCCTTCCCGTCCTCGGTCCCCTTATCGTTGACAGCGGATTCCGGGATATCCTCCCCCTCTTCAGGAGAAACCGGTAAAACGTCCTGAGGGAGGAGAGTTTCCGTGCAATGCTCGCCTCCTTCAATTTCCCGTAAAGGGAAGAGACGAAGGAGCGCACTGCGTCCTCCCTCTCAAGAGCTTCCTCTGGTCCAGCCTGGGTGTCGAAATCTTTCACGTATTCAAAGAACTGGCGGAGGTCACTCTCGTACCCCCTGAGGGTCGACTCCGAGACCCTTCGCACGTCCCGGAGGTACCGGAGAAATTCCCCGAGCAGGTTTTCACCCATTTTCGCCTCACGATGGGGGAAAAATTATTAGATAACACATAAAGGCTGGAAATTGAAGTGCAAATCACGAAATTCCCTGGCCTTTTCGAGAGCTCTCCTCGCCTGAAGCCGCCTCCTCTCACTCTTCCTCACCCTCCCGGAGGGGAGAGGGAGGAGACCGAAGTTCGCGTTCATCGGCTGGAAATCCTTTCCCCTTCCCCGGGATACGTAGCCCAGAAGAGCTCCGGTCATCGTCTCATCAGGGAAGACGAGTGGATTTTCACCCGTTACCCGCCTCACCACGTTTATTCCGGCTACCAGGCCCGAGGCTATCGACTCGACGTAGCCCTCCACTCCGATGAGCTGCCCGGCGAAGAAAATTCCTTCGTGCCCTCTCCATTCGAGAGTGGGCTCGAGAAAGGAGGGGGAATTGAGGTAAGTATTCCGGTGAATGCTCCCGTAGCGGAAGAAGCGGGCGTTCTCGAAGCCGGGAATGAGCCGGAAAACCCTCTTCTGCTCGGGGTATGTGAGCCTCGTCTGAAAGCCGACCATGTTGTACATGGTCCCCTCCCTGTTTTCCCTCCTCAACTGGACGACGCAGAAGGGCCTCTTCCCCGTCCTCGGGTCAATCAACCCAACGGGCCTCATCGGCCCGAAGAGGAGCGTTTCCCTTCCCCGACTGGCGAGGACCTCGATGGGCATGCACGATTCGAAATATCTTTCATCCTCAAAGGGGTGGGGCGCCACGCGGTCGGCCTTTACGAGTTCTTCGTAAAATCTGTCGAACTCTTCTTCCGTCATGGGGAAGTTCAGGTAGTCTTCTCCTCCCTCTTCGTATCTGTTGGCAAAGAATCCTTTCGAGAAGTCGAGACTGTCCGCCTCGACGATGGGAGATATGGCGTCATAAAAGAAGAGGTGTTCCTCTCCGAGGACCTCTCCCAGGTAGGTGGCGAGGGCATCTGACGTCAGGGGACCCGTCGCCACGACTGTGGGGACGTCCTCCTCAATCCTCTTCACCTCTTCCCGGACAATCTCAACGTTCCTCCTCCTCATGATGAATTCCGTCACCGCCGTCTGGAAAGCCCACCTGTCCACGGCGAGAGCTTTCCCCGCCGGGACGGACATGCGCTTCGCAATCTCAAGAAGGTTTGACCCGTAAATCTCCAGTTCCTTCTTGAGAAGGCCCTTCCCGTCAGTCTCCTTTACGGACCCGAGGGAGTTGCTGCAAACGAGTTCCGCAAAGTGGTCGCTTTTGTGGGCAGGCGTCATCTTAAGAGGTCTCATTTCGTAGAGACGCACGGGAATCCCTGCAGCGGATATGACGAGGGCGGCCTCTGACCCGGCCAGTCCCGCACCGATGACGCGTATCTCCATTTAAACTGCCGCCTCCTCGAGGGGGAGGTAAACGGAGAAGACGGCTCCTCCTGAAGGGTTGTTTTCCGCTTTGATGAACCCTCCGTGAAGCTGGACGATGCGCGAAGAGACGGAGAGCCCGAGTCCTGTTCCTCCGTCCTTCGTCGTAAAGAATGGGTCGTATATTCTCTTCATGGCGTCTTCGGGAATTCCTGCCCCGTTATCTTCTATCCTTATTCTCGCATACTTCCTCCCCCCCTCGCTCGTCGAGTCGAGCAGGACCGAAACGATGCCGGCCCCCGCAGGCACCGCTTCCATGGCATTCAGGAGGAGGTTCCACACGACCTGCTTCAACTTCTCTTCGTCGGCCCGGGCGAACACCCTCTCATCCACCCGGAATATTACCTCCACTCCCTCCTTCTTCTTCTCTGAAAATTCCACTGCTCTCACCACCTCCTCGCAGAGAGAGGAGAGGTCAACGCTCTCGCGGAAATTCAATTCGGGCCGTGCAAAGGTGAGAAAATCCTTGATGAGGTTGTTCAGCCTCCTGCTCTCCTTCTCGATTATTTCGAGGAGAATCTTCTCGTCCTCGCTCTTCCCCCCCACCTCCTTGAGGACCTGGGCAGACCCCGCAATGGAGGAAAGGGGGTTTCTTATCTCGTGTGCCAGCCCCGACGCGAGCTCTCCGAGGACGGCGAGGCGGTCGGCTATCTTCACCCTTTCCTCCATCTCCTTCACCCTCGTCAGGTCCTGAAAGATGAGAATCTTCCCGATAGGTCCTCCGCGAGATTCCCTGAGAGAAGAGAGAGAAAAACCGAGGACTATCTTCGTGCCGTCAGGCCTCGTGAAGGAGTGTTCGTTCCTCCCTCCCCTCCCGTTTTGAATCCTGCCCAGGTCGAGCCCCGGAATCACATCTTCAATGGGCCTCCCCACAGCTGCCTCCGGCGCGATGGAGAGAATGTCGAGCCCCGGGCGGTTGATGAACGTCACCCTCCCCCTCTCGTCGACGGCGACTATTCCGCTGGAGATGTTCTCGATGATTTTCCTGTTGAAGTCCTCGAGAACCCGAATATCGGTCTCTCTTTCCGCAACCTGCATCCGGCTCTTCTTCAGTTCGTTGCCCAGGTACCCCGCCAGGACTCCTCCGAGGAGGAATCCGAAATCGTTCGCCAGGATGTGGGTGAGAATTTCCTGGAAGGGTATCTTCAAGGATGTTTCGGCAAAGGGAGGGGAAAGGGCTCCCCTGTACTGGAGAATCACAGAAACAGTGTAGAAGAGAGAACTCGCCACGCCCGCCGCGAACCCCCCGGACATGTAAAGCTCGAGACTCCCGAGGATAATGACAATGATGTAGAGGAAGTTGAAGAAACTATCGTAGAGCCCCGTGATGTAAACGAGGAGAGTAACGAAAGCCGCGTCGGCGAAAACCTGAAGGACCCGGAAAACGACGTGATGACCCTTTTCCTTGAGGAAGAGCCTGGCGAGGATGAAACCCAGGTAGAGAGCAACCCCGTAATAGAGCTGCTTCAGGAGGAGGACGATACCTTCCGAGGGAGCACCGATGGTGAATACGGCGGTAGAAACGATGAGGGCAAATACGATGACGAGGCGGAGGAGGATGAGAGTCCCCCCTCCGCTTCTCTCCTGTTCTCCTGTCAGGAGGACGCCTCTCGTCTGCCCCCCTTCCACACGAACTATCCTCCGACAACGCCGGCGAGTTTGAATATCGGCAGGTACATGGAGATGACGAGTCCTCCGATGGTCACTCCCAGGAATATCATGAGCATCGGCTCAAGCATCGAGGTAAGGGCGGCAACGGCTGCGTCCACTTCCTCCTCGTAGAAGTCGGCAATCTTGTTCAGCATCTGGTCGAGGGCACCCGTCGCCTCTCCGACGGAAATCATCTGCGTGACCATGGGAGGGAAGACCTTTATATCTTCCAGAGGCTGGGCGATGGTCTTACCCTCGGAGATGCTCTCTCTTGCGCTGTACACGGCGTTTTCGATGACCTTGTTCCCGGCCGAGCGCGCAACTATCTCCATGCTCTCCAGAATGGGTACGCCCGACGATACCATTGTCCCGAGCGTCCTGGAGAATCGCGCCACCGATACCTTCAGGAGGATGTCCCCCACGATAGGCATCTTCAGGAGGAGTTTGTCGATGGCCAGTCTGCCTTTCTGAGTCCTGTATATCAACCGGATGGAGAGGAAGAGGAGAACGATGCCGATGAGGAACACGTAGAAGTACTGCCTCACCGTGTTCGAGAGGTTGATGACGAACATGGTCGGAGCGGGGAGAGCCTGTCCGAAGTCGGTGAACATCTTCGCAAATATGGGAATCACGTAAACGAGGAGAACGATTGTAACGACGACGGCAACGGTGATAATCGTAGCCGGATAGATCATTGCCCCTTTAATCTGCTTCCTCAATTTGATCGACTTCTCCTGGTAAGCGGCCAGCCGGCTCAGAATCGTGTCGAGGATACCACCCACTTCTCCCGCTTCGACCAGGTTCACGTAAAGGTCGTCGAAAACTTTCGGGTGCTTTCTCAGCGCATCGGCGAAGGAAGAACCGCTTTCCACGTCTTCCTTGACCTTTCCGATGACCTCGCTGAAAGTCTTGTTCTGCTGCTGGGCTCCCAGAATGTCGAGGCACTGGACGAGGGGGAGTCCTGCGTCTATCATCGTGGCGAACTGCCGCGTGAAGACCGCGATGTCCTTGAGGGGAACCTTCTGCTTCATCCCCGGAATCTTTATCTCCAGGGAGAGCCCCTTCGGCTTGATTTTTACCGGCGTCACCTGCTGGCGGCGCAGCTGGGCGAGGACGACGGCCTCGCTGGGGGCCTCCATCTCACCCGTGACGATGGCGCCGCTTCTCGACCTTCCTTCCCAAACAAACCTGGGCATGATAACCCCCGTTTTTTTCCTATTATCTGTTCGGCACCTGAGAGCTCTGGAGCATCTGACGGAATTCGTCAGGCTCAGGTGACCGACCTATTGCGTCCTCGAGCGTTATCTCCCTCTTCAGGTAGAGGGAGAGGAGAGACTGGTTCATCGTCTGCATCCCGTACTTGGCCTGCCCTATCTGCATCTGGCCGTAAATCATGTGAACCTTCTCCTCGCGGATGAGGTTCCTCACCGCAGCGTTGGGGATGAGTATCTCCAGCGCCAGGACCCTTCCGATGCCCGATGCTCTCGGGATGAGGAGCTGGGATATGACACCCTGGAGGACGAAGGAGAGCTGTGCCCTCACCTGCGGCTGCTGGTAGGGAGGGAATACGTCGATGATTCTGTTGATGGTCTGGACAGCCGAGTTGGTGTGGAGAGTCGCAAATACCAGGTGGCCCGTCTCCGCTACCGTCAGCGCTGCCTCGATCGTCTCCAGGTCCCTCATCTCCCCGATGAGAACCACGTCCGGGTCCTGCCGGAGGATGTATTTGAGGGCCTTCTTGAAAGACTCCGTGTCCGCCCCCACCTCCCTCTGGTTGACGACGCACTTCTTGTGGGGGTGGAGGTATTCAATGGGGTCCTCGATGGTAATGATGTGCTCCTGCCTCTCGCTGTTTATCTTGTCTATCATCGCGGCAAGGGTTGTTGACTTTCCCGAACCCGTCGGGCCCGTCACGAGGATGAGCCCCCTCGGTTTCTTGCAGAGTTCCTTGACGACGGGAGGAAGCCCCAGTTCCTCGAAAGTGGGAACGCGGAAGGGAATCGTCCGGAAAGCGCCGGCAACGGCCCCTCTCTGCATGAATATGTTCGCCCTGAAGCGGGAAAGCCCCTTTATCCCGAAGGAGAGGTCCAGCTCTCTCTGCTCTTCGAACCTCTGCTTCTGAGCTTCCGTGAGGATGCTGTAGCAGAGTTTCTTCGTCTCCGTCGGAGTGAGGGGCTCAAAAGGGAGCGGCGTGAGCCTCCCGTCGACCCGTATCGTAGGAGGAAGACCCGTCGTGATGTGGAGGTCGGAGGCTCCCTTTTCGATCATCATCTTGAGAAACTCGTGCATCGTTGCCATGGTGCTCCTCCCTTAATCCCTGGCTGTGACTCTCAGCACCTCTTCGAGGGTGGTAATTCCTTCCTTCACCTTCGTTAAACCCGCCTGTCTGAGGGTCTTCATCCCGAGCCTTATCGCCTCCCTCTTCAACTCGAGGGCAGATGCGCCCCGGAGAATGAGTTCTTTTATCTCGTCACCCACGGGCATGACTTCGTAGAGAGCCACTCTGCCCCGATATCCGATGTTGGAACACTCGTCGCACCCCTTCCCTTTGTACGTCTTGAAGGTCCCCACCTCTTCCTTCCGCACTCCCGCATCAAGGAGCGCCTTCGGGTTTATCTTCACTTCCTCTTTGCAGTTCTCGCAGATTCTCCTGGCAAGCCTCTGGGCGAGGACGAGATTGAGGGAGGAGGAAACGAGGAAGGGCTCTATCCCCATGTTGAGGAGACGGCTCACCGTCGAGGGAGCATCGTTCGTGTGGAGGGTTGAGAGAACGAGGTGACCCGTGAGCGCCGCTTTGATCGCAATTTCCGCCGTTTCGTAGTCCCGTATCTCTCCGACCATGATGATGTCCGGGTCCTGGCGGAGGAACGACCTGAGGGCAGCAGCAAAGGTCAGCCCTATCTCCTCTTTTATCTGGACCTGGTTGATGCCGGAGAAACTGTATTCGACAGGGTCCTCCGCCGTTGATATGTTGTCGGTGGTCTTGTTCAGTTCCTGGAGCGCCGAATAGAGGGTCGTCGTTTTCCCTGACCCGGTGGGACCCGTGACGAGGACCATTCCGTAGGGCTTGTTAATGGCATCCTTGAAGTCTTTCAGCTGTTTTTCCTCGAAGCCGAGTTTGGTCATGTCTATCTGGAGCCCCGACTTGTCGAGGAGGCGGAGAACGATTTTCTCCCCGTAGAGGGTGGGAAGGACGGAGACGCGGTAGTCCATCTCCCTGTTCTTCCCCAGTTTCAGTTTTATCCTCCCATCTTGGGGGAGGCGCCTCTCGGCGATGTCCAGATTTGCGAGAATCTTCACCCGCGAGGATATGGCGTTTTTCAACTTGAGGGGAGGCTTGAGAACTTCGTAGAGGACACCGTCTATTCTGTAGCGGACCCGGAACTCTTTCTCATAGGGTTCGATGTGGATGTCGCTTGCTCTCTTCTTCACCGCGTCGGTAAGGATGAAGTTGACGAGCTTGACGACGGGAGCTTCCTCAACGGTCTTCTGAATCTCCTGGACGTCGACCTCTTCCTCTTCCTGGACGAGTTCGAACTCCTCGTCCAGGTCGGTGATGATTTCCTCCAGCTCTGCCGTCTCATCCAGATAGCGGGAAACGAGGGAGGATATCTCCTTTTCCGATGCGAGGACGAGCTCAACCGTGTAGCCCGTCTTAAACGCGATGGCGTCGACGATTGCCATGTTCGTCGGGTCTGCCGTGGCGACGATGAGTTTCGACCCCACCCTGTTGACGGGGAAGACCAGGTTCTTCTGGATGAGGTCCTCGGGGAGGAGCTTTACCAGGTCAGGGTTTATCTCATACTTTCCCAGGTCAACGACGGGAATGTTGAACTGCTTCCCCAGGAAAGAAAGGAGTTCATCCTCGGAGATGAAACCGAGGCGCACGAGAATCGTCCCGATTCGCTCCTTCGTCTTTTTCTGCTCGTCCAGGGCTCTCCGCAGCTGGTCCTGGTTGATGAGCCCCGCCTTCAGGAGCATTTCCCCTATTTTCATGCTCAATACGGACACAGCGTCACCCCGCAGGCTGTTCAATATAAATTAGGTATAATTTTTATATAATTTATATAAACCGTCAAGTAATTTGAACCGCTTTATATTATTATTTCTTAGAAAGGCAGGCCCGGGCGATTTCCCGGACGAGGGGATAGTCGGGGCGCACACCCGTCCAAATCTCGAAGGCGTAGAGCGCCTGACCGGCGAGCATGGCCAGGCCGTCGAGGAAGTCGATTCCCTTCCTCTCACATTCACGCGCAATACGGGTTCCTCCTTTCCTGTAAACTATATCGACAACGAGGGCACCTTTCTTGACCTCCTCTGAAGGAAAATCGAGAAATTCTTCTTCAAGTCCGAGAGAGGTGGCGTTCACCACAAGGTCCGCTGAGGCCACGGCAGAGGTTGCTTCCACGCTTCCCCACTCCTCCACCCCGATGTGAACATCTTTGAATTTTTCTGAAAAAACATTTATAAGTCCCCTCACCTTCTCGGGAGAGCGAACAACCAGGGGTACCTTTCCCACTCCCTCCCCGGCCAGCGAGGGGAGGATTCCCCGCACGGCGCCCCCTCCTCCGAAGATGACGACGTCCTTGTAGAGGAAGTGCCCCACCTCTTCCCGGACGGAGAGGACGAAACCGGGACCATCGGTGTTATACCCCCAGAGGTCGCCCTCCCTCAGGACCACGGTGTTGACAGCGCCGGAAAACGTCGCGCCCTCATCGAGGTGGTCAACGCACCTTGCCGCCTCTTCCTTGTGCGGTATCGTGACGTTGCCCCCCCGATACCTTTCCCGGGAAAACGCGAGGAAAGCCTTTACGTCTCCCCTCCTCACCCGCACGGGTTCGTAGGACGCACGAATCCCGTATCGGGAAAAGAGTTCCCCGTGTATACAGGGGCTGATGGAGTGAGCAACCGGGTCTCCGATGATGAAATACCTGTCCATGGCGGGGAAGAATCAGCTTTCCAGCTCGAGATTCCAGTAGGTGAAATCCACAACGTTGAGGAAGGGTATCCACTCCTTATATATGGTTGTCCTGATGGGTATCGAGTACTCGGGACTCCACTTCGGTTTCACCGGCTTCTTCAGGAGCCTCATCCCCGCCTCTTCGGGTAGGCGGCCTCCCTTTTTCTTGTTGCACTCGATGCAGCAGCAGACGACGTTGTCCCACACGGTCTTCCCTCCGCGGGAGACGGGGACGACATGGTCGATGCTCAGTTCCGAGCGGGGAAACCGCCGTCCGCAGTACTGGCAGGTGTCCCTGTCCCGGGTGAAGATGTTGTGGCGGCTGAACCTGACACCCCGCCTGGGAAGGCGGTCGAAAGAGAGGATGACGATGACACGGGGGACCCTGATTACCCGGTTCACCGTTCCTATAACGTCGTCCCCCACCGAAGCGGAAAGTTCAGCCCAGGAGTGGAAGTCAAACATCCGGTACTGAGAATCGACGACTCGGGCAACTCCGCTGTAGAGGAGACAGAATGCCCTCTTCACCGTCGTGACGTGGACGGGGAAAAAGGACCTGTTCAGAACGAGGACGTGACTGTTAAGCATGGGAAACCATCCCTCCCATCAGGTCCATTATACCCGTCAGGGAAAATTATTCAAACGCGCCCCCATCGCACTCGAGAATCCTTTTGAGAACGAGGGAATCCTCTTCCGGAAAGACGGAGCGGAGGTCAATGAGGAAGAGGTCCTCTTTCACCCTCCCCACGATGGGAGGGTCCCCTTCCCTCATCATCTTCGCAATCTCACCCGCATCTGTGCTTTCCGAGGAAAGAGCGACACACCAGGTGGGGAGTTTTACCCCGGGGAGGGCACCACCTCCACATTCAGCCACATCTGAAACGACAGTGACGGAGAGATGAACAACTTTCTCTTTCGCCTGCCGGGCAATCCTCCGGGCTCTCTTTCTCAGGGAATCCGGGTCTTCGCTGAGGAACCTGAGAACAGGGATTTCGCTGAGCGCCACCCGCTCGTCACGGTAGAGGGAAAGGAGGGCCGACACACCGGCGAGGCAGAGTTTGTCTATCCTCACGGCCCTCGCCAGGGGGTGCCTCTTCATTTCGTCGATGAACTCCTTTTTCCCGACGACGAATCCCGCCTGCGGTCCCCCCAGGAGTTTATCCCCGCTGAAGGTAACGAGAGACACTCCCGTCTCCACCGCTCTCCGGAGACCCTCTTCCCCGGGCACCCCGAAGCGGGCCGTGTCGAAAATGGCCCCCGACCCCATGTCGTAGACGACGGGAATCGAATACTTTTCACCGAGGGCCACCAGGTCCCTCAGGCTTACCTCCTCCGTGAACCCGGAGAGGGTAAAATTGCTCCGGTGCACCTTCATGAAGAGGGCAGTCAAATCCGTCACGGCCCTTTCGTAATCGGAAATCCTCGTTCTGTTCGTCGTCCCGACCTCGACGAGGCTGGCTCCGCTCTCCGCCATGATATCGGGTATTCTGAACGAGCCTCCGATTTCCACAAGTTCCCCCCGGGAGATGACCACCTCTTTCCCCCGGGCGAAGGTGGAAAGGAGCAGGAGGAGAGCTGCTGCGTTGTTGTTCACGACAAGCCCGGCTTCAGCCCCCGATATCTCTCTCAGGAGTTCCTCCACGTGGGCCATCCTGCTGCCCCTCTTTCCCTCCGTCAGGTCGTATTCCAGGTTGGAGTAGCCCGACGCCACCTCCGCGATTTTCCTCACCGCCCTTTCGGGCAGAGGGGCTCTTCCCAGATTCGTGTGAATGACCACGCCCGTCGCGTTGATGACCCGGACCGGACCTGCCTTTTCCAGCTGACTCACCTGCACCCGAACCTGCTCAACGACCCTCTCCATGAGGGTATCTTCTCCGGGGAGTTCTCCTCCCCTTCGCACTCTGTCCCTCCAGCTGTCCAGGACGCTGTGGGCCGCCTTTTTCACCACTTCCCTGCCGTGGCGCGCAAGAAGAGGTTCCACGCTGGGGTGGGCGAGAATTCGGGTGAGCGATGGGAGACGGGAAAGGGGATTCTCTCTCCCCACGAATCCTCCTAACCTTCCTGTTCCTTCTCGAATTCCTGGAGGAGCAGGTTCTGCCCGTAAAGGGCGTTCTCCCTCACGAGCTTCTCCACCAGGTCCGGGTCCCTCTTTTTGAAGGCATCGATGATTTGCCAGTGCTGCTCAATGGACCCCTCTATTTTCCCCGGCACGGAGAGTATCATCCTGAACCTCTGAAACTGCCGCACCAGGTTCTGAATTATTCTGTAGAGCTTCTCGTTGCCGCATATCCTGACGAAGGCGTCGTGAAATTCGTTGTGAAGCTCGTATGCCTTCCTCAGGTCTCCCTTCTGGGTGAGTTTTTCGAGCTGCCTGTTGACGTTCTCCATGTGGCTTATATCTTCGTCCGTAATTTTCTCGACGGCCTTCCGGGCAGCATATCCCTCGAGAATGCTTTTCAGCTCGTAGAACTCCTCCACGTCCTTCCGGCTCAGTTTCGACACGACGGCACCCTTCCGGGGAATCACGGTGATGAACCCCTCCGACTCGAGCTGTCTCAGCGCCTCCCGGATGGGGGTCCTGCTGATTCCGAACCGCTCCGCCAGCTCGGGCTCGGAAATCTTCGTGCCCGGCTTGAGGATGCCGTTGATAATCGCCTCCCGGATGGTGTCGACGATCCTCTCCCTCAGAGTCTGATGGTTCTCGATGTCAAACCTGATTCTCTTGACCAATGTAGTCTCCTCCGCATAAGTTACGGATAAATGCTCATGTCCTGAATAGTTAGAAGTTTAATTAAGTATACAGTATACAACCTGTAAATCAACCTTTTCTTTCCCCCTGCCCACACTGGTGTGGTAAAATCGCCGGAATCAGGAGCGAGAAGGAGGATATATATGGTCCCCGTCCACGTCAACACGACTCTGCGGGAGCTCTCGTCGGAGAAAATCGTCTCCCTCCTGCAGGAAAATTCAGTGAAACCGGAACTTTACATCGACGGAAACGAAGTTGAAAGAATCACCCGGGAAGAGCTGTATGCCCTGAGGGAGAAGCTCGAGAGGAGAGGGCTCCTTCCCATAACGATTCATGCCCCCTTCGTCGACCTGAGTCCGGGATCGCCGGATGAAACTATAAGAAACATTTCCCGCGAGAAAATCTCGAAGGCGATCGACATCGCGGGAGTCATTCCCGCCCGGGGGGTTGTCGTCCACAGCGGTTACAGCGACTGGCACTTCGACTTCCGCCCGGAAAAGTGGCTCGAGAATGCGGTCCCCACCTTTCACGGGTTCTGTGAGAAGGCAGAGGAGCTCGACCTTTTCATTCACGTGGAGAACATTTTCGAGAGAGACCCCTCAACGCTGAAGGAACTGGCATCGCGGGTGAACTCCCGCCGGCTCAGAATCTGCTTCGACGCGGGTCACGCGCACCTTTTCTCCCACATTCCCCTCGTGGACTGGGTTCGTGACCTGGCACCTTTAATCGGCGAGATTCACCTTCACGACAACTCGGGGAAGAGGGACGAGCATCTCCCCCTCTCAGAAGGGACAATCAACTACCGGGGGATACTGGCCGCCATAAAAGAGAGGGAACTCGACATCATATTTGCGCTGGAACCGCACACGCTGGAGCATGCCCGGAGGACCCTCTCATCTTTCAGGAGCCTGTACCACCAGGTCTTCAGCCCGCTTCTCCAAGATACTCTGTGATGATGTGGGGGGAAAATTCACTCGCCACGCGGCGGGGAACTGCAGAAATGACCTCCTTCCTCTTTTCCGGAGAGGAAAACTCTTCCCGGAGAACTCTCAGGAAGGCCTTCACGACGGCAGGGTCGAACTGCGTCCCTGAGTATCGAACGATCTCTTTTATCGCTTCCGTCAGCGTTTTCCCGCGCCTGTAGGGGCGGTCCGTTATCATCGCGTCAAACGCGTCAGCCAGGGAGATGATTCTCGCACCGATGGGTATCTCCTCTCCCTTCAGGCCTGACGGGTATCCCGAACCGTCAAACCACTCGTGGTGATGGAGGGCAAACTCGGGAATTCCCCTGTGGGGAAACTTCACCTTCGAGAGGATGCGGTAGCTCACCTCCGGGTGCCTTCTGACGGTTTCCCTCTCGTCATCGGTGAGGGCGCCTCTCTTCGAGAGAATCTCTTTCCCCGTGGAAATCTTCCCGATGTCGTGGAGGATGCCCGCCATGTAGACAGCGCGGATTTCCTCGGGAGAGAGGTCGAGAGACCGGGCGATTGCACGGGAAATCTTCGCCACCCTCTCAGAATGCCCCCTCGTGTACGGGTCCTTCGCGTCTATAGCCGTGGCCAGGGCCATTATCGTCTGGAAGTATACCGACTGCAGGGATGTGATGAGCCGGACGTTTTCCTCGATTTTCTGGGAGAGCGCTGCGTTGAGTCTCGTCAACTCCTCTATGCTCAGGCGCGAATTGACTTCCGCAGCGATGAACCTGCTCATCACGGCAACGAGTTCTCTATCCTTCCGCGAATATCCGTTTCCATCTACTTTGTCTCCCAGGAGGACGACGCCGGCGAAGACTCTCCCTGCCCTCAAAGGGGAAAGGAGCACCTCCCTTCCCAGAGGCTCCGTCAGGGGCTCGAGAGCCCTCTTCACCTCAGGGGGTGTATTTTCGGATTCGTAAATGAAAGGAACCTCTCTCCGCCCGAGGAATGAGAGGACCTCTTCCGGGAAAGCTTCTATTTCCCCCTCGAGCGTCACTCCCCGGGAGCAGTGGACCTCCACCTGGGGACCGTTGAGGACGATGATGATTCCACGCTTTACCCCGAGAGCCCCCATAATCGCGTGGAGGGCATAGCGGACAGAATCCTCCAGTTCCCTCTCCCGGGTCACACCCCTCGTCAAATCCTCAACGGCCTGAAGCCGAAATCTCTCTCTCTTGACGTCGATTCTCTCCCTCTCCATCGACTCAGGCAACGGCAGACATCACCTGGAGAGCATCCTCTTCCGATTCGAAAATCTTCACCCGCGACGATAACCCCGTTATGGCGAAGACGTCCCTGTGAGTCTTCCTCACTTCCGCGAAAGACACCTCTCCGCCACTTTCATAAACGGACTCGACAAGTCCGATGAGGATCGAAATTCCCACGCTGTTTATCAGACGAACCTGACCGAAGTTCAGGATGAACTTCAGATGTCCCTCCTCAATCTTTTCCTGGACGAACTCTTCCAGCCTTTCGCCAAGGAGGCTGTTCAGGTAGCCCTCGACGTAGATAACGAGAACGTCCCGGCTCCTTCTCACGGTCACGTCAATCGTTTTCGCCATTTTCCTCCCCCGATTGCTCCTCCGACTCTGCCGATACCTTAACATCCTGCGATATTTTCTCCGCCTCGTCAAGGAACTTTACGAGACGAATCGTCGTCCCCTCGTCCCCCGTGACGACGTCAACCTCGTCGACGAGTTCTCTGATGATTTTCAAGCCCCACCCTCTTTTCCTCTTCTCCTCCTTCCTGTCGAGACTCCCCCGGGGAGAAAACCCCCGCCCCTCGTCGGTAACGAAGACTTCAACTCTGTCTTTATCGATAACGTATCTCAACTTCACGAGACCGCTCTCCGACTGACTGTGTTCGAACGCGTTGATGCATGCCTCTATAATCGCCATCTTTATCCGGTCCAGGGTGTCCCTGTCCACCTCTCGAAAGTAGGAAATCTCCTCCGCAACCCGCGCCGCGATGACTTCCGCGTCATCCCTCATCGGGATGACAAGGTCGAACTCGAGGGGCTCCTCCCGCGACACATCCTCTGCCTTCTCCTCAACCGGCCTCCTCTCCTCCTCCGCCTCCTCGACGCCGAATATGTTGAGGAGGATTCGGAACTGTTTCTCGTGAGTGAGGTATATTCCGTGAGACGAGGCGTAAGCCAGAGCCTCTTCATCCACGCTCCCCCGGAAAATGACCCAGCGGACGAGCTGCTCCTTCCCCAGCGATTTCTCGAGAGCGAGGAGCCGGCATCTGTTTTCGAAGTGCTCGAGTTTGGTGCGGGTGAGGATCCTGTCTTCGACGAAGTCGACGACCCAGATGACGAGAGCTTCCTCGGTAAACTCCCTGTTTCGAAAGCCGTATCCCACGACGTCGAAGTCTATCCGGGGAAGCCTCCCTCCAACGGCGAAGCCGAAGGAAACGCTCGAAACTTTCGGGAGTTTGTACTTCATCTTTTCTTCTTCCATCCCCACGAGAACCTCGAGAATTCCCTTCCTCCCGTACTTCTCCCTGAAAGAGAGGTAATCGAAGAGCACGGCAGGGACCTCCTGACAGTCCCAGCGCCTGAGGAGTTCCTTGACGGCTTCGAGCATCTCCCGCCGGTAAACGTCGGGGGAGGGGAAGCGTCTCTTAAAGAGGTTCCTCTCGACGAGGAGGGATATGATCTGGGTGTTGTGTTTCCCCATGATTCCCCGCTCGTACGCCCAGAAGAGGAAATCTCTCAGGACCGGGTCATCGACGAAGGAGAGCTTTTCAAAATCGGTCTTGAGAAGTCCCCGGAACTCCAGCGCATCGAGAATCTTCTCCGCATCCTCCGGCTCACCTCCGATAAGACCCAGCGCCCCCTCGTAAGAGTCGATGGGGAACTCGTCGACGAGGACCCTCTTCAGGAAGCGGATTCCCCGGGCAAGCTGCCTCCTCGTCGACAGGACGGATTCGAAAAACTCACGCCAGTATGTGTTCAGGCGACCTTCGACGACGGAGCGGGCGTAGAAACTCTCAGCGTCTCCCTGGTCCTTGACCTCTTCCCCCTGGAAAGTCAATTCGTCCACGAGGAGCCGGTGATAGACGGGCATACCCCCGAGCCTCTCCGTGAACAGCTCCACGACGGATTCCGGAATCTGGAGCTTCCTCTTCCGCACGAGGTGAGCAAAATGCTCCCTCGCGCTTTTTCTGTCCAGCCCTGAAAGCTCCAGGAGGGAAAACGAACCGTAGAGCCCCTCCCGCTTCAGGCTCGCCGTGACGATGCCGGGGCTCGACCCGGCAATGAAGAATGCCGCCTTTCCTCCCTTTATGTAGGGCCTGATGACAGAGAGGATAGCCCACCCGGGCACGTCCTCCATCTTCATCGCAAATTGAAAGTCGTCGAGGAGGAAGAGGTCAATAACTCCGCCCTTCCGGACTTCAAATGGAAGGGTGAGGGCGAGGGCGAGGGCTGAAACCAGGTCCTTCTCCCGAATTCTCTCCTCAACCCCTCTCAGAAAGTCAACGGGGACCTCAACGCCCACGGCGGAAAGCCGGTCCGCAAGGTCCATCAGGTCGAACCCACCGGGAAGGTCGTCTCCGTAAAACGAGAGGAGCTGACGGAGGTATTCGCCGGCGAACTGATAGACGAGACGAACGGAGCTCCCGAGAGCGGAGGAAAAGGAGAAGTAGAAGGGGAAAGCCCCCTCTTTCTCTTGAAGCACCTTTTCCCGAAATTTCAGGAGAAGGGACGTTTTTCCCACGTTCGGCGGGCCGTAGAGGAGCACGTTGCCCGCTGACCCGACGGATGCGTGGTCCGCAACCCGCAGAAGCGTCGCCAGTTCCCGCTCTCTTCCGAAAAAGGTCTCCAGGCGGAACCGCCCCGGATCTCCCCCGCTCGAAAATATCCTCATTCATTCCCTTTGAATTAATTTATTTTTTAGTATTTACCACAGGCGTTTCCCTTTTTCAAAAACTCCGTTCTCCCCGATGAACTGTGTTACCTTAAGTATCTGGAGGTTTCCGTGGCCGTATCCAGACCGTCGAGATACGC
>RFHC01000146.1 GCA_003696505.1 Deltaproteobacteria bacterium | reverse complement strand
GCCTTCCTCCCCTGATTAACGGCATTGTGAATCAGTCCGATACCGGTCAGTTCGCCCGCAATGAAAACACCTGGAACGTTCGACTCGAAATTTTCATCAACGATGGGGATCTCCACTCCCCTTGTCGGAGACCCGAGGACGAGCGTGATCGCGTCCTGAGGGCAGGCAAGCTTGCAGACTCCGTGACCGATACAGTTCGACGGTTCCACCAGGTAACACTTCCCCCCAATTATCCCGAGAGCCCCCTCTTCGGGACAGGCGTTCACGCAGGAACCGCAACCGAGACACCGGTTGTGATTGATGACCGGGTGAAGCGTGGGGGGCTCGTCGCACCCGGCCTCGACGAGCTCCTTTCTTATCCTGTAATTCCTTTTTTCAATGGCCGATTTCCGTCGGAGATACACCCCCCAGGCGAGGGAGAGGAGAATCAAATAGACGAGAATGGCAGGGTTGTTATAATCAAACACCTTTCTCGCCCTCCCGCAGTGGAAAATTCTGCTCAAGCAGCCCGGGATAACGCATTTATCAAACCTTCCCGCTCCTTAATTTATGTTTTTGCATAAAAGGAGCTCCTGCAAATGCCCGAAACACAAACTATATCTGCAATTTCTATACCGATTATCCTTCCTAATAAGTTTTTAAAAACAATGAGTTACCTTCTATCAGGGAAACCCCCCAATCCTTTGCATCCGCTTAACATTACAATTTTGTATTTAACGACCTGAAGTGCAGAGCGGTATCGCCGGGAAGGAAACTGAGACCTGGAAACTCTCTGGTAACGAAGTGTGCAGAACCCCCTGCCCTCCGGTTGAATTTCTCCCCATCACCCCCCTGCGAGGAGAAATTCATCCGGTAACTGTAATCATTTTACCAGAAGTAAAGGAGATGACCGGGAGAAAATAATAATTTCATTCATTTTTAATAGGAGCGAACCGTTGAACAGCCTTCAGGAACAGAGAGTTCGGTGGGGGAAGTGCGGGGTCCCACTGACACGAACCAACGAGCCAGCGAACCCGCGAACCAGCCAACATCAGGACATCCGGGGGGACAGGAAACACGAAGGTGATACGGACTACTGACCGGGGAGAGCGGAATTCCAGATTCCCATATCCGCACTCGGTATTAATACGAACTTCCCGGAAATATGACCTGTTACACCGCAGAATCTGGCGGGGAAGAGGGGGGCTGAGGAGACATCTTTTTCCTGGATTCCGCCACGAGGACGACGAAGGATAAGAGGAATCCCACCGAAATGGTGGTGAGGACCGCCGTCAACCCCCGGCGGGGTTTGACCTTCCTGTCCGGCACCTTAGGAGGGTCGACGATGGTGAAAGCGAACTGCTCCCTGTTCTTGGCCATCATCTCCTTCTCCACTTCCCGCCCGTAGAGGAAATAGAGTCTCTCCTTGATGAGCGGGTCCGTGGCTATCTTCAGCTGTTCTTCGATAAACTCCTTGTTCTTCGTCGCCCTCCTGAGCGCCTCCTCTTGAAGCCTCGTCTTGGCTTCTTCCAGATAGTAATGAACCACCCTGGCGGAAAGTTCGGGGTCTTTCGACTCGAAGGAGATTTTCACCACGCCCTTTTTTATGTCCGCCCTCACCCGGAGCATATCCTCGGCTGCGCGTATGGCATCCCACTCTCCCGGCGGTTTTGGCTCTTCGCCGGAGAGGAGCGAAAGGAGAGACCTTTTCGGCACGAATTCCCCCGTTTCCGGGTCGAACTGGTCGTCGAAGACCTTTCGGTAAAGGTCGTACTTGTTGAAGACCCTTACCGTCAATTCCTTGCTCTTCAACAGGACTTCCAGGTCCTCCACCGTCCCCCCAACGCCCAGTTCGAGACCCGGCACGATTCCTCCGAGGCGCGACGCGAGGGACGCTTTTTCCGTCTCCTGCTGAACTGGCTTGATGACGGCCTCAGCCCTGTAAATGTTAGGCAGGAAAAAGGTGATGACGAGAGCGACAATTCCGGCCCCCAGAGAAACCCCTCCGATAAACCACTTCTTTCTCCAGAGAATCGAAAAGAGCTCGAAAAGGTCGATTTCATCTTCCGGGATGTGAGGGACCCCGCTATCGTTCATTCCCGCCTTTTACCTCCGTCCCCTCCGGGGAAAGGAAATCTCAGTGAATTATAGTCGAGAAAGGGGGAAGGGTAAATAAGGGGGGATGGGTCAGAATTCGAGCAGTCCAGAGGGATATCAGTTCACAGAATCTAACCCTGGAACAACGGGCAAACGAGGAGCAGAGAAAAGTTCGTGGAATTCGGAGTTCGGATTGCGGAATGAGGGATGAGAAGCTGTCCTCCTCAACATTAACGGGGAACTGCAAGACGAATCATCCGGGGAATGCCCCCGGCAATGGGGAATTCGTTATGTTTTTCCAGCCTCTCCATTCCGCATTCCGCAGTCCCCATTCCCCATTCTAAATGCCCTTCTCACCCCGCAACCTTCTTCAAAAACCTGGACCTCACGTCTTCCCTTTTCAGGTAGTTTTTCACGGGCTCGAGGCGGACGGCAGCATTGACGAAAGCCCGGAGAGTCCGGTGGGTGAGGGAGGTCATGTCGTCAAAGATGAAGTTACCCAGTTTCCCCTGGTCCAGCGCCATGAGGAGATATTTCTCCATGGCCGATTCAGGAGTGATGATCCGTTTCCCGTTCTTCACCATCTTCAGGGCGTCCCTGTTGCACGCTTTCACGCAGACACCGCAGCCGATGCACCTTTCCAGGTCGACGACGGCGAACTTTTTCCCCTCCTTCTCCACCACACCGATGGCGTCGACCTGGCACTTCTTCACGCACAGCCCGCAACCGGAGCACTTCTCCGCGTTCACAGAGGCGAGGTAGTGCGACGTGGCGAGGGAGTTTTCCATGCGGAAATTCTTGTAGGCCCCGAGGATGCCGCAGCAGCACCCGCAGCAGTGGCAGATGAAGGTGGGCCTCGACTTCACGTTGTCTGCAGTGAAAACGAGTCCCTCCTCCCGCGACTTCTGGAGGATGTCCCGGGCTTCCTCCTTCGACACCTCCCGCATGAACCCCCGCCGGGTCAGGTAATCTGCCCCCCTGTTGAGGGACATACAGACCTCCACCGGTTTTTCGCACGCCTTCCCCTCGTGTGCGGCGATGTGCCGGCAGTAACACATGCCCACTCCCACCTTCCACGCCTCGCCCAGAAGGTGGGTGGCCGTTTCAAAATCGAGAACCTCCGTGGAATAACCGCTCTTTTCAAGAGCGTCCTCGTGGACGAGGGTCCGGGCGGGCGGGAATCCTCCCCCGATGACCCCTCTCGCGGTCTCCGCGTTTTCGTGGACGTACTTCCTCATCAGGGAAGCCAGTTCCTTCTGGGGAACACGGTCCGTCACCCGCATGAAGGTAAACTCGAAGAAGCCGATGAGGGTGGGAGAGAGGATGTAATACTTCTTCCCTCCCTTCTCGAAGTCCATGACGAGCCCCTTCTCCGCCATCCCCTCGAGAATCGGCTCCAGTTCAGCGGGGGGAATCTTCGTGATTGAAGATATCCTCCGGAGGGAAGCGAACCGGAGAGGCATCTTCGACGCCACCTCTGCTTCCTGCTCCGTGTAAAGGATTTTGAGAATCTCGTAAATTTCCTTTGACTCGGGCGCCCCGATAGGGAACATGTCGAGACGCTCCCTCAACTTCCCGTAAACGCCGTATGCCTTCCCAAGGTGTCCCATCGTCCAGCACCTCCTTCCAGCTCTCCTTCACGACTCATTTGCCCGATAAAGCCCATATTAACAGATGATTTC